>JBFJYB010000301.1:0-3751 GCA_041622835.1 Acidimicrobiales bacterium
CAAGGCCGGCCAGCACGGCATCGGCGCCCTGGGCTTCAACTTCTCGCCCATCACCGACATGAAGCCGATGATCGACGCCTACAAGACCGGGATCGCCGACTGCGAGGACCCGGTCGGGCAGTTCGTCAACGACAACGTGATGATCACCAATGCCGTGGTGTGCCTCGAGGACGGAGCCCGCGCCCGCCAGGTCGCCCTCAACCCCAACTCGGGCTACCTGTACTCGCTCGTGTGCCTGTACCACGACACGTTCCCGAAACCCGACTGGGCGCCGGTGTGGCCCGAGCCGCCGGCGGTGCCCACCCCCGAGTCGGTCGAGCTGGGCATCGACGTCGGCGCGCTGCTGTGCGGCTCGCCCGACGAGGTGTGCGCGCAGCTGAGGGCCTACGAGGCAACCGGCGTCGACCAGGTGGCCTTCGGCTTCCCGAACTACCTCACCCACGATCAGGCCCTCGAGTGCCTCGAGGTGTTCGGGCAACAGGTCATCCCCGAGTTCGATCGCGATCCCGTCCACAGCACCACCCGCTACCGGCGGAGTGCGGTCCCCAAGTTCACCGACGCCGGCGTGACGGGGCTGGTGACGAGCCCGTAGCACCCCGGCGCGGCAGCCGTTGCGGCCGGTGAGCGGTCGTGAGACAGTCGAGCCATGGAGATGGCGGGCCTCGTGGTTTCGATACTTGGTCTCTTCGTGGCGATCTGGCAGCTCAGGGCGCCGGAGCGGTCACGAATCCTGTGGGTCGGGTTCGCTGTCGTGGTGCTCGCCGGGATCGCGGGCTTCGGCTACCTCGTCGCGGACGACGGCGACGGTGAGGATCGGGCGTCGAGCTGTCGGCACCCTCCGATCCGGACCGCGGCGATCGAAGGCACGGCCTCGTTCTCCAACCTGACCGACAATGCGGCGATCACCGACGGCCTGCTGAACCCGCTCGAGGGCTCGACGGGCGGCGTTGCCGACGAGATCGACGTGTGGGTGTTCACGAGCCCGGCCGGCAGCGACCGGTTCTACATGCAGTCGCATCGTGGCACCGATCCGGCGGACCGGGTCGACGGCGACCGGTTCGTCTCCTCGGTGTTCGTGAGCGGCACTGCCGACGTCGCGCTCGTCCTCGCGACGCCGGCGGCGTCGGCCTCGCTGTCAGCGACGCTCGGGGCCTGGGAAGAGGCGGGAGACTTCCCTGGTCTCGGGCTCGACGAGCTCCCCGCCGGGTTGAAGGAGACCGACTGCGTGGGGGGCGTCCACCCGGTCTGATCCGTCGCTGGCGGAGCTGCTCATCGGAACTGGGCCAGGACCTCCTCGGCGCCGTCGGCCAGACCGAGCACCGCGGCGCCGCCGTCGGTGGTGAAGGGGAACGTCGGGAGCACGACGCTCTCCGGTTCGAGGCCGTCGAGCTGGCGGGCGAAGCCGAAGGCACCCCAGTACGTCCACCGGTCGTCGAGGCGGATGTTGCCGCTCAGCGCGTCGAGAACCCGCAGCGCCGTGACCGGGTTCCAGGTCCCGCCGACCTTGTCGAACACGGCGTTCAGGAACTTCTGTTGGCGATCGACCCGGCCGATGTCGCCGGTGCCGTCGACGCGCCGCTCGCCGTCGACGATCTCGGTGTAGGCCCTCGACCGGACGTAGGCCAGCGCCTCGTCGGCGCCGAGGTGTTGCGGGCCGGCCTCGGGAACGTCGAGCCCCGACCTGGGGTCGGAGGCCGGGTGCTCGAAGTCGATCGTGATCCCGCCGACGGCGTCGACCAGGCCGAGGAACCCGGCGAAGTCGACCTCGAGGTAGTGGTGCACCGGGACGCCCAGGCTCTCCTGCACCGTGCGTACCAGCTGCTCGGGCCCGCCGGCGAACGCGGTGTTGAGCCGCTGCTCGCCACCGGTTCCGGCGATCGGGAGCCACAGGTCGCGGGGGAGCGCGACGATCCGGTTGCCGGCGTCGCTGCGCCGCAGCACGACCACCGTGTCGGTGCGCTCGCCGGCGGTGTCGCCGAAGATCACCCCCGCGTTGGGATTGTCGGGGTCGACCCCCTCCCGCGAGTCGGTGCCGACGATCAGGTAGTTGGTGCCGGCACCGGTGGCGGGGCTCAGGACGCCGTCGAGCTCGACCCGGTCGACCTGGCGCCACAGCACCCACGACCAGATGGCCATGGCCCCGAAGACCAACACGAGCAGCGCCAGCGCTGCCATCGCGATCCGCAGCGACCGGCGCCAACGCCGGGCGCGGGCCGGTGGGGGCCCGGCGTCAGGTGCTGGGACCGGTTCGGGCGCCGGCGACGGTGCGGGGACGGTGGGCGGGTCGGGCGCCGGCACGTAGTACTGGCCGGGAGGGGCGCCGGGCGAGGGCGGGGCGTCGCGCTCGAGGTCGGGGAGGGCGGCGAGGCGATCCCAGAGGCTGGTTTCGTTGTCGGGAGGGGGGCTCACTGCAGTCCTGGCTCGGGGGTCCTGGCTCGGGGTGAGCACCATTGGACCACGGAATCGCGAGCGTATCGGCGCACCGCTGTCTGATGGTTCTTCGGCCCTGACGCGCTCGTCGCGGTGCGGTACGGGGCGGGTGGGGACCGCGCTGCTGGTGGGCAGGGCGTTGCTGGTGTTGGTCGTGTGGCCGGTGGTGCGGATGGGGGACTACCCTGCGGGGTCGGTCCCGGCGGCTTCGTCGGCACGGGCCGACTCGAACCATGCGCACGCTCCGATCCCTCGTCACCGGCCCGTCCCGTCCACGACCGCGAGCCGCCCTCGCCGCTGGGCTCGTGCTGCTCGTCACGTCGCTGCTCGGCCCGGCCGGCGCCCGGCAGACGCCCGACGACGCCTCGATCGAGGACGCGTCGATCGAGGAGGCACGAGCCGAGCGTGAAGAGGCGCGGGAGCAGCAACTCCAGGCGAACATCAACATCGCCATCCTCCAGGCCCAGGACATCGAGGTGCGGGCCGCCCTCGACGCCGCCAACGAGATGGTCGAGCGCCAGCAGGCTCGCGTCGATGCCGCCCGGCAGGCCCTCGATGCTGCGGCGCTGGTGGTGTTCCAGACCCAGGTCGACCTGTCGTGGGCCGAGGAGGACATCCTCCGGCTGCGCGCCGCCGCCCAGCACTTCGCGGTCGAGTCCTACGTCCGGGTCCCACCGCAGGGGTCGGCGACCTGGCTGAACAGCACCGACTTCACCCAGGCATCGCGCAAGGTGGCACTTCTCGGTGTCGTGAGCCGCAGTGCCGCCGACGCGATGGACGAGCTGCGGGCACGCGAGGAGGACGAAGCCGAGCTGTTGGCCGCGGCCGAGCAGGCCGAGCGAGAGGCGGCGCGGCTCGAGGCGGCGCTGGCCGACGAGCTCGAGGAGCTGGATCGCCAGCGTGACGTCCGCGCCGACATCAAGGCCGAGATGGACGTCCGGATCGGAGACTGGGAGGCGCGGCTCGCCGGCTTCGAGCAGGACGAGGCCGAGCTGACCGAGTTCATCCAGGCTCGCCAGGCCGAGCTGGCCGGGCTGGCCGCCGACGTGGGGCCCGGGGGCCCGTCATCGGAGGGGTTCGTGTATCCGACCTCGGGTGCGGCCGGCTCCCCGTTCGGGCCCCGCCTGCACCCGATCCTCGGCTACGTGCGGATGCACAACGGCACCGACATGGGCGGCAGCACCGGGGATCCGATCTGGGCGTCGAAGGCCGGACAGGTGATCCTCGCGGGGTGGAACGGCGGCTACGGCAACGCCGTCGTGATCGAGCACGAGGGCAACGTCACGACGGTCTACGCCCACATGTCGCAGGTCCTCGTCGG
>JBFJYB010000302.1:0-3748 GCA_041622835.1 Acidimicrobiales bacterium
GCTCGCGTATCCCGAGGCCGGGCGGATACTGGTTGTGCCCGTCCCGGATGGCGGCGACGGCGGCCTCGGCGATCTCGCTCGGCCCGTCGGTGTCGGGAAAGCCCTGGCCCAGGTTCACCGCACCGGTACGGACCGCGAGGGCCGACATCTCGGCGAAGATCGTCTCGCCGAACCCCTGCAGGCGCGAGTTGAGGTGGGGAACCCGGTCGCTCACCGCCGCGAGCCTACGGGCTCGGCGCCGGGACGACCGGCCCGGTGGCGGCGCGCCGCGCCAGCACCGGCACGACCAGCGGACGCACCATCGCCAGCGACAGGAGGCACAGCCCGGCGCCGAGGGCGAACGCCGAGCGGATCCCGCCGAACGCGACCATCGCCCCGGCCAGGAACCCACCGGTGCCGACGGCGAGGTCGAAGAACACCGAGAACGTGGCGATGGCGTGGCTGCGCTGCGCCGGCGGGGCGGCGTCGACCGCGACCGCGAACAGCGCGGGGAACATGAACGCCTGGCCGATCGCGTAGACCGCCGTGCCGACGAACACCCCGGTCGGCTCGTTCCACAAGGCCAACCCGACCAGCCCCGTGGCCGACACGATGCCGGCCATGGTCGTCGTGGCGATCGGGCCCATCCGGTCGGGGACCCGGGCCGCGAACAGCCTGACCCCGACGACCAGCGTGGCGAACAGGGCGAAGACCAGCCCGGTCCGCCCGATGCCCACCTCGTCGGCGTAGAGCGCGATGAAGGCCAGGAACCCGGCGTAGGCGAGGAGGTTGACGCCCATGACCGACCCGGGTCGCAGCGCGGCCGGATGCAGGAAGCGGGTCGGGCGACGGGCATCGGGGTCGACCTCGCTCGGCGCCCACCAGCCGAGCGTCCCGGCCGTGGCGGCCGACCCGGCGGCGACGAGCCACACCGCGTCGAAGCTCACCTGCTCCTGGAGGAGCTCACCCAGGAGAGGGCCGACGGCCAGCCCGGCGTAGACCGAGATCGAGAAGTACGAGGCGGCTTCGGCCCGCCGCTGGGGCGGGGCGAGGTCCTGGATCGCCGAGGCCACGCCGACGAACATGGCGGCCTCGCCCACGCCGGTCGCCAGCCGGAACGCGACCACCATCGTGACCGTCGTCGCGACCACGTTGCCCGCGATGGCGACCGCCGCCGCCAGGCCTCCCAGCATGATCAGGAAGCGGCGACCCCGGCGATCGCCCCAGGCGCCGAGCACCGGCCGCAGCACCGCCGACGACAGCCCGAAGGCTCCGACCGAGAGGCCCACCGCCACCGCTCCCCCGCCGAGCTCGTCCTCCACGTAACGGGGCAGGACCGGGAACAGCATGCCGAGGGCGACGAAGTAGGCGAGCCCGGCGACCGTGATCAGCAGGAACCGGGGCGTGACGAGGCGCGTGTCCATGGTTCGGCCGGAGCAGGGGCCCGGCTACATCACCGGGTTGCCGTACATCTCGCCGAGCGGGTCGGCGATCAGCTCGACCCGGGTCCCGTCCGGGTCGGTCATGTACAGCGAGGTCTCCACCTCGTGGAGGTCGACGCCTTCCGCCTCGAGCTTGGCCTTCAAGTGGGCCCAGCGCTCCGGCTCGACCGAGATGGCGAGATGGTGCAGCCCGCCGAGCACCTCGGCGTAGTCGCCGAGCCCCAGACCGGGGAAGTCGAAGAAGGCCAGCGCGTTCCCGTTGCCGATGTCGAAGAAGAAGTGGGTCGAACCCTGGTAGTCGCGGTTCTCGAACAGCTCGGTGAGGGGGAACTCGAGCAGGTCCTGGTAGAAGGCGATCGTCTGCTCGACGTCGCTGCACAGCAGCGCGACGTGGTGGACCCCCTGGGCGCTGCTGGACGGCCGCTCGCCGGCCGGCTTCAGGTGCGCGGCCCGCATCCGCTCCCACTCCGCGCGGCGGTCGACGTCGTCGCCGTGCTTCTCCATGATCAGCGCGTCGCCGGGAAGCCGAGATCGACCCGGCTCGACGCGGCGGGGTCGGGCCAGCGACTGGTGACCACCTTGGTGCGGGTGTAGAAGTGCACGCCGTCGGGGCCGTACATGTGGCTGTCGCCGAACAGCGAGTCGTTCCACCCCCCGAACGAGTAGTAGGCGACCGGGACCGGGATGGGCACGTTGATGCCGACCATGCCGGCCTCGACCTCGAACTGGAAGCGCCGGGCCGCCCCACCGTCGCGGGTGAAGATGGCGGTGCCGTTGCCGTACGGGTTCTCGTTGATCAGGTTCACCGCTTCCTCGTACGTGCCGCTGCGGACGACGACCAGGACCGGCCCGAAGATCTCGTCGCGGTAGACCGACATCTCGGGGGTCACGTCGTCGAGCAGCGAGACGCCGAGGAAGAAGCCGTCGCCGTCGAAGGTGTGGGTGCGGCCGTCGACGACGACGGTGGCGCCCTCGGACGCGCCGATGTCGACGTAGGACGCCACCCGGTCGCGGTGCTCGCGTGTGACCAGCGGCCCCATCTCGCTCTCGGGATCTGAGCCCGGCCCGATGCGGAGCTTCTCCATGCGGACCTTGATGGCGTCGACGAGCGGGTCGGCGACGTCGCCGACGGCCACGACGACCGAGACGGCCATGCACCACTCGCCGGCCGAGCCGTACGCGGCGCTGACCGCAGAGTCGGCGGCGACGTCGAGGTCGGCGTCGGGCAGCACGACCATGTGGTTCTTGGCCCCGCCGAGGGCCTGGACCCGCTTGCCGTGCGCAGTGCCGGTCTCGTACACGTAGCGGGCGATCGGGGTCGAACCGACGAAGCTGACCGACGCGATGTCGGGGTGCTCGAGGATGCGGTCGACGGCCACCTTGTCGCCGTGGACGACGTTGAGCACGCCGTCGGGCAGCCCGGCCTCGGCGAACAGCTCGGCGAGCATCATCGACGACGACGGGTCCTTCTCCGACGGCTTCAGCACGAACGTGTTCCCGCAGGCGATGGCGTTGGGGAACATCCACAGCGGCACCATGGCCGGGAAGTTGAACGGCGTGATGCCGGCCGCGACGCCGAGCGGCTGGTGCAGCTCGAACACGTCGACGCCCGACGAGGCCTGCTCGGTGTACGCGCCCTTGAGGTGCTCGGCGATCCCGCAGGCGTACTCGATGTTCTCGAGCCCCCGGCTGAGCTCGCCCCGGGCGTCGCTCAGCACCTTGCCGTGCTCGGCGGTCAGCAGCGCAGCCAGCTCGTCACGGTGGCGGTCGACCAGGTCGCGGAAGCGGAACAGCAGCGACGTGCGGTTGGAGATCGACGTCTCGCGCCACGACGGTGCGGCGCCCACGGCCGCCTGGACGGCGCGGTCGACCTCTTCGGCCGAGGCCAGGTCGACCTCGGCGGTCTGGACTCCCGTCGCGGGATCGAAGACAGGACCGGTGCGGCCCGAGGTGCCCGCCACGACCTCGCCGCCGATGCGATGGTGGATGCGGTTCATGGGCCCACGATACCCACCCCGGTGGACTCCCGGCCCGGGGCGACACCGTCCGGGTCGATCCCTCGACCTCAGCCCTCGACCTGGGCCCGGGCCTGGTCGTAGAGCTCCTGCAACCGGGTGCGGAGCTGCTCGGTGAACTCGGTGCGCTGCGACCGCGTCAACCGGCCCTTCTCGCTCACCGGCGGCGGCAGTGGCTCGCCGACGACGACCCTCACCTTGGTCCGCTTGGGGATCTTCGAGCCGGTCGGCAAGGCGTCCTCGGTGCCAGCGACGCCGACGGGAACGACCGGCGCCCCGGTCTTCGCGCTGAGGTAGGCCGCCCCGTCGAAC
>JBFJYB010000303.1:0-3723 GCA_041622835.1 Acidimicrobiales bacterium
CGGCGACACCTACACCGGTCAGACCATCTTCGAGGCCGCCCCCGAGGGGCGCCGCAACCTGGGCTGGACCCCCGACGACCTCGACTACGCCTACCCGAACAAGGGCGAGGACGAGGTCAGCGTGATGATCACCCCCAGCAGCTACCACCTGACGCTGCCGCACGACATGTGGTTCTTCTACCTGCCCCGCGTGTGCAACCACTGCACCTACCCGGCGTGCCTCCAGTCGTGCCCCCGGAGCTCGATCTACAAGCGACCCGAGGACGGCATCGTGCTCGTCGACGAGGAGCGGTGCCGCGGCTACCGGGTCTGCTTCGACGCCTGCCCGTACAAGAAGATCTTCTACAACCACGTCACCCGCGTCTCCGAGAAGTGCGTGTTCTGCTTCCCGGCGGTCGAGCAGGGGATCCTCCCCCGCTGCATGCGAACCTGCATCGGGAAGATCCGCACGTTCGGCTACGTGAGCACCCCGGCCGAGGCACGCGAGGACAACCCGGTCGACTTCCTGGTCCACGTGCGCAAGGTGGCGCTGCCGCTGTACCCGCAGCTCGGTCTGGAGCCGAACGTCTACTACGTGCCGCCGATCCACGTCGGCTCGGTCCCCTTCCTCACGATGATGTTCGGACCTCAGGCCGAGGGCGCGGTCGCGCGCTATCGGGCCGCCATGGACGGCGACGACCCGGAGCTCCTGGCCGTCATCACCTTGGCGCTGGCGAGCGAGCGCATCATCACCCGGTTCGAGACGAGCGGCGACACGGTCGTCGGCTTCGACGACGGGGACGACGAGGTCGCCCGCGTGCCGCTGTCGGAGCCGACGATGGTGCGACCGGCCTTCGACGGCGACCGCGACGTCTACCGCTACAACGTCACGTAGGAGTGAGCATGACCGACGCCGACGCTGCCCGACTGGCCCGACTCCGCCGGACCTCACGGCGGGCGCTGCTGGGCGGCGCGGCGGCAGGCGCGGTCGCGGGCGGCGGGGTCATCGCCGGCGTGGCCGCCGTCATCGACGACGACCGAGCCGGCGAGACCGTCTCCGGTGGCGTGGGCGATCCGACCGTCGCCCAGGACGCCGGGGAGACGCTCGAGGCCCGTCGGGTGGAGCGAGTTCCGGTCGACGACCCGCGGTCGGGAGTGTGGGACCAGTCAGCGACGGCCGCCGTCGCCCTCGACGGGCAGCTGTTCGCCATGCCGACCCGGCCCGAGCCGTTCCGCGAGCTGATGACGGTGCAGGCCCTGCACGACGGTGCGTCCATCGGCTTCCGCCTGGCGTGGGAGGACGACGAGGTCGACGATCTGACCATCGCCGTGGGCGACTTCCGGGACGCGTGCGCGGTCCTGCTGGCGGAGCCGTCGGACGGCGACGCCGTGCGGCTGATGGGGACCGCCGACGTGCCGGCCACGATCCTCCACTGGAAGGCCGACTGGCAGCGCGACGTCGACCTGGGCTTCCAGGACCTCGAGGTGGCCTTCCCCAACGGCACCTTCGACTACTACCCGCCGTTGGCCCCGCTCGACGGGGCCATGCCCGATCCCGCCGACTACACCGAGGCCGGCGCCGAGCAGTGGCTCCCCGGCATGGCGGTCGACAACCTGCTCTCGGAGCCGTCCAAGCTCACGCCGGTCGAGAAGGGCGTCGCGATCGGGTTCGGTTCGCTCGCGAGCCAACCGACCCAGGACGCCAGGGGGCGGGGCGTCCATGAGGACGGCGGGTGGAGCGTCGTGTTGGCCAAGCCGCTGTCGGCGTCCGACGAGGACGAGGTCGCCCTGCGGGCCGGCGAGACCTACTCGGTCGCGTTCGCATTGTGGTCGGGCCGCGACGGCGACGCCGGCGGGCACAAGTCGCCCAGCCGCCGGCTCCACCCGCTGCGGCTGGAGGCGTGATGCCGACCGCACCCGCAGTCGACGACCTCGTCGGGCGCGCCCTCGCCTTCGGCCTGCTGGCCCGCCTGCTGGGCGACGACCCGGCCCCGCTCGCGGCGGGCACCGGCGTCGCCGAGCTGCGGATCGCGCTGGAGGCGCTCGGTGAGCGCGACGCGGCGGAGGCGCTCGATCGCCTCGACGTTCTCGGCCCCTTCGACGAGGCGTCGATCCGCGCCCGCCGGGTCCGGCTCTTCGACACCGGCAAGGTCGCCCCGTACGAGCTCTCGCACGTGCCCCCCGGCGCAGCGAGCCACATGGGCATGCTGGCCGACGTCGCCGCCTTCTACCGCGCCTACAACATGCAGGTCGGCGGCGAGCGGCCCGACCACTGCGTCGCCGAGCTCGAGTTCGCCTCGCTCGTCACCCTGGCCGAAGCCGACTGCCACCAACGGGGCGACGAGGAGGGGATCGAGGTCAACGCATCGGCGGCGCGGCGCTTCCTGGGCGATCACCTCGGCGGCTGGCTCCAGATCCTCTCGGCCAAGCTGGAGCAGGCCGACCCCACCGGCCCCTACGGACCGATCGTCCTCGCGGCCGCCCGCTTCGTCGACTCCGAGGCCGCTCGTCGCCGGGTCATCCCCGTGCGCCGGGCCGGGATCGTCCCCGACTGGGACGACTCCGACGGCTGGTACGACTCCGGCGACCGGGAGGGCCCCGACCACTGGGACGGCGAGGTCCCCAGCTGCGGCGCCCCCTGACCGCCCCGGATTTCTGACTGCTTCGGGCGCGCTAGCGCGCCCGAAGCAGTCAGAGATGCAGGGAAGCTCAGTCGGGCAGCAGCACGTCGGCCAGCTCGTCGGCGTCGGGCAGCCCGTCGAGCGGGCCGATGACGGTCAGCTGGTCGTCGGGCTCCAGCGCGAGGTCGGGGGCGGCCCGGATGACGCGTCCGTCTCGCCGCACCGCCTCGAGGTGCATGCCGGCCGGCGGGTCCAGCTCGTCGATGCGGCGCCCGATCAGTGAACCCGAGGTCAGTTCCCGCAGCAGCGGGTACTGGGCGATCGACAGCTCGGGCAGCAGGGCCTGCTTGACCTCGGTCTCGTAGGCGGCGTCGGCCAGCAGCTCGCCGGCGTCGGAGTGCAGATAGGCGGCCAGCTCGCCGGCCAGGCGCAGCGAGCGCCCCGGGTTCGACCGGCACCCGGCCACGAAGAACAGCGCTCGCACCCACTCGCCCTGCCCGCCCCAGTGCGCGGGGATGTGGATGCCGACGTTGGCCTCGGCCCGGGCGATGACCAGATGGTCGTCGTCGGTGTCGAAGAAGGCGACCGGCGTCGCGGTGGGGTGGCGCTCGGACGGCTGGATCCACAGCGAGCCGGTCTCGAGGAACTGGTCGGTCACCTCCTGCGGTTCGATCCCCATCCGCCGGCTGAGCACCTGCGATGCCCGGTCGGCGGCCTCGGTGATGTCGGCGTCCTTCGGGATGCTGATCACCGCCGCTCGGGCGATGAGCCCCGGGTACTCGTCCTCGGCCCGCAGGCCGTGGCTCTGCAGGGCGGCGCTGATCTCGCGGTCGAGGTTGCGGTCGGCGAAGCGCCCCCATCGTTCGAACACGTGGTAGATCGCGCCGGCCCGGACCGCTCGCGACCGACCGAAGTGCCAGTACCAGCCGAGCGCGACCGCAATCGACGCCACCACCAGCGCGATGGGGAGCGGCCCGAGCTCGACGATGAGGAACACCGTCACGCCCATGCCGAACAGCTGCAGCCACGGGAACAGCGGCGCGTGGAACGCCGGCGCATACGACCGGATGCCGCTGGCCCGCAGCACGATCACGGCCAGGTTGACCAGTCCCAGCGTGAGGAG
>JBFJYB010000304.1:0-3708 GCA_041622835.1 Acidimicrobiales bacterium
GATGGCGACCACGATGGCTCCGAAGGTCAGCCGGTTGCTTCTCGGGTGGTGGAGGATGGTGGTTGTCATGATGACGCTCCCTTGGTTCCGGACAGATCGTTCGACTGCCTCACAGGGAGTAGACGCGAAGGCGGTTGGAGATCGGTTGGAACCGGCGAATCGGCCTGAGCCGACCCGTTCGACCAGGTAGTCGGGTCTCCGGTCGATTCAGGCCGCAGGCTGGAAGCGTCCCGCCAGCGTCCGGTGGGTGGCCAGCATCTCGTCGAGGCGGGGTGACACCAGCTCGCCCGACTCGACCACCAGCTCGCCGGCCACGATCGTGTGGTGGGCGCCGATCGGCCCGCACCGCAGCCACCCCTCGATCGGGTCGTCGAGCACCCCGGCGAAGGCCGGACCGTCGAGCTTCCACACCGCCAGGTCGGCCACCGCGCCGACATCGATCATGCCCAGCTCCCCCTCGCGGCCGAGGCACGCCGCGCCGCCCCGGGTGGCGATCTCGAGGGCGTCTCGGGCCGACATGGCGTCGGCGCCGCTTCGCAGCTTGCCGAGCAGCATGGCAAGCCGGCTCTCCTGCCAGAGCGAGGCAGCGTCGGCCGACGAGGACCCGTCGCACCCGATGCCGACCGGTGAGCCGGCGGCCCGCAGGTCGACGACCGGCGCAATGCCCGAGCTGAGGATGAGGTTGGAGCTGGGGCAGTGGGCCACGCCGACGCCGGCCGCGCCGAGGCGGGCGATCTCGTCGGGGTTGGGCATCACGCAGTGCGCGACCCAACTGCGGTCGGTGCACCACCCCACCTCCTCGAACTGCTCGATGCAGCGGCGCCCGAACGTGGCCATCGAGAACTCGTCGTCCTCGGCGTTCTCGGCCAGGTGGGTGTGGAGCCGGACGTCGAGCCGCTCGGCCAGCTCGGCGGTGCGCTGCATCAGCTCGGGGGTCACCGAGAACGGCGAGCACGGCGCCAGCGCGATGCGGGTCATGGCGCCGTGGGAGGTGTCGTGGTGGAGGCCGACGAGGCGCTCGCTCTCGGCCAGGATCTCGTCTTCGTCCCGCACCACGTCGTCGGGCGGCAGGCCGCCGTCCTTGACCGACAGGCTCATCGATCCGTGGGTGGGGTGGAACCGCATGCCGAGGTCGCGGGCGGCCTCGATCTCGGCGGTGATCAGGTCGCCGGCGCCGACCGGGTGCAGGTACAGGTGGTCGGTGGAGGTCGTGCACCCGCTGAGGGCCAGCTCGGCCAGCCCGACCCAGGCCGACACGTGGGCGGCCTCCTCGTCGAGCTGCCGCCACAGCGGGTACAGCGTCTGGAGCCAGCCGAACAGCGGCGCCGACGTCATCGGCGCGTAGGCCCGGGTGAGGTTCTGGTACAGGTGATGATGGGTGTTGATCAGCCCCGGCGTGACCAGGCACCCCTCGGCCGACACCTCCCTTTCTGACTGCGGGGGCTCATCTGCCGGGCCTCCGCGGTCAGAGATCAGCCCGTTGGTGACGGCGACCCAGCCACCGGGGATCTCGCGCCGCTCGTCGTCGAGGGTGGCGACCAGGTCGGCGTCACGAACGAGCAGGTCGGCGGTCATGTCCCTCGTCCCGGCGTCGTCCACTCGCAGCTCATCCCAGGTGGCGCCGACGGTAGCATCCTCCAATGAGCGTCTCGTCCGGTCCCGACGTCGCCACGCTGCGGGTCGATCGTGGGCGCCTGGTCGAGCGGCTCGACGCCCTCGCGGCGATCGGCGCCATCGAGGGGACCCAGGGCTGTGCCCGACTGGCACTCACCGACGAGGACCGGGCCGGCCGCGATCTGGTCGTGACCTGGATGAACGACCTCGGTCTCCACGTCACCGTCGACGGCATCGGGAACGTGGTCGGTGTCATGCCGTACCCCGACGGCGCCGCGCCGGTGATGACCGGCTCCCACATCGACACCGTCGCCACCGGCGGGCGCTACGACGGCAACCTCGGCGTGCTGGCCGGCCTCGAGGTGATCGAGACGGTGATGGCGGCCGAGATCGAGCCCCGGCGGCCGTTGGCGGTCGGGTTCTTCACCGACGAGGAGGGCGCCCGGTTCCCTCCCGACATGCTCGGGAGCCTCGTGTACGTCGGCGGTCTCGGGCTCGAGGACGCCGTCGAGATCGAGGGCATCGACGGAACGACCGTCGGCGCCGAGCTGGAGCGGATCGGCTACCGCGGCGCCGGGCCGTGTCCGGGGCCGGCCCCCCACGCCTTCGTCGAGCTCCACATCGAGCAGGGGCCGGTGCTCGAGGCCGAGGGCCGCCACATCGGCGCGGTCACCGGCGTGCAGGGCATCTCGTGGACCGAGGTGACCGTCACCGGCCAGTCGAACCACGCCGGCACGACCCCGATGGCGATGCGGCGCGACCCGGCGGTGGCCGCCGGGCGGATCGCAGCGTTCGTGCACGACCTCGCTCACGAGCTGGGCCATCCGCAGGTCGGCACCGTCGGCAAGATCGACCTGCATCCCAACCTGGTCAACGTGGTGCCGGCCCGGGCCACGGTGACCGTCGACCTCCGCAACACCGACGAGGAAGTCCTCCAGATCGCGGAGCGGCGGCTGCACGACTTCCTCGACACCCTGACCGCCGGCGGCGACCTGACCGTCGAGACCCAGACCCTGGCCCGGTTCGAGCCGGTCGAGTTCGACTCCGGCGTCGTCGACCTCGTCGCCGAGGTGGCCGAGCGCCACGGCCACGACCCGCTGCGGATGCCGTCGGGCGCCGGGCACGACGCCCAGATGCTGGCGAGGGTGTGCAAGACCGGGATGATCTTCGTGCCCAGCCGGGGCGGGATCAGCCACAACCCGGCCGAGCACACCGACGCCGACGACCTCGAAGCTGGCACCAACGTGCTGTTGCACACGATGCTGGTACTGGCGAACGAAGGGCTGGAGCTGGCCGACGAGGAGGATGGGCCGTGATCGAGAGCCGCCGCATCGTGAGCGTGGGCGCGGCCCAGCTGGGCCCGATCGCCCGCGACGAGACCCGCAAGGAGGTCGTCGAGCGCCTGATCGACCTCCTGAAGCGCGGCGCGGAGGCCAACTGCGACCTGGTCGTGTTCCCCGAGCTGGCCCTCACCACCTTCTTCCCCCGCTGGTACACCGACGACGTCGCCGGCCACGACCACTACTTCGAGACCGAGATGCCCGGCCCCGACACCCAGCCGTTGTTCGACGAGGCGGCCCGCCGCGGCGTCGGCTTCTGCCTGGGCTACGCCGAGCTGACCCCCGACGGCCACCGCTACAACACCTACATCCTGGTCGGCAAGGACGGCGAGCCGATCGGCAGGTACCGCAAGGTCCACATCCCTGGCCACGCCGACAACGAGCCCCACCGCCCGTTCCAGCACCTCGAGCGCCGCTACTTCGAGGAGTCGCCCGACGGCTTCCCCGTCTTCCGGGCCTTCGGCGGGATCGTCGGCATGGCGATCTGCAACGACCGGCGGTGGCCCGAGACCTACAAGGTGCTCGGCCTCCAGGGCGCCGAGCTGATCCTCATCGGCTACAACACGCCGCTGCACTACGCGCCCGACCCCGACCAGAACGCGCTCCAGGGATTCCACAACCATCTGGTCATGCAGGCCGGTGCCTACCAGAATGGAGCCTGGGTGGTGGGCGTCGCCAAGGGCGGTATCGAGGAAGGGGTCGAGTCGCTCAGCCAGACCGCCATCATCGCCCCGTCGGGACAGATCGTCGCCCA
>JBFJYB010000305.1:0-3700 GCA_041622835.1 Acidimicrobiales bacterium
CCGGGCGAGCCCTCGTAGTCGATCCCGATCGTGAGCGCGCGGTCGGCCGCGACCGCCGGATCGAGCTCGATAGTGAGCTCCTGCCCGTCACGCGCATGGTCGGCCTCGCTCCCGTCGACGGTCACCGACGAGATCTCGAGACCGACGAAGTCGAAGTTGAGCGACGTCAGCGCCTCGGTCGTGCGGAGGTCGATCGTCGCCGTCGCGTCCAGCTCGAAGGTGCTCGGATCCCACACCAGCTCCAGGTCGTAGAGCTCGACGTCGTAGCCCCCGTTCCCGAGGCCCGCGTAGAGGCTGTCGCCGAGGCTGTCCGAACCGGCCATAGCGTCGATCGCCGCGTCGTCGCGCGGCTCAACCGGGAGATCGTCGGCGAGATCCTCGCTGGTGGTCTCGTCCCCGGTGGTCGGCGGTTCGGGGGAGACCGGCTCGGGCGCCTCGTCGGCGGCACCGGCGTCCGCCACCTCGCCGTCGGCCGGCGCATCGGCGATCTCCACGTCGACCGAGATCGAGCACGAGGTGAGAGCGAGCAGCCACGCCGAGGCGACCAGCGAGGGGCGAGTCAGCGAGCGCACGGCCACCAGTATCGACCGGAGCGGCCTCGATGCGGGGTCGGCCCCGACCAGCCCGGATCGGATCGGTTCACCCGCCGGGCATGGCCAACCGGAGCACGCCCGGCTCGTGGCGGAAGCGCAGCGAGCTCACGTCGCCGAGGAAGTCGCCGTCGACCTGGTACGGGAACCGGTGGTCGCTCGAGAGCTCGAACGAGGTGAGGTCGGCGCGGAAGTCCACGTTGCGGTTCTGGCGCATCCGCTCGGGCGCGGTCAGCCCACTGGCGATGATCGGCAGGAACCGGCTGAGCCGCATGGTGCGGATCGTGATCATGACCAGCCCGCGGTCCAGCGTGGCCTCGGGCGCGATGTCGAAGGGCCGGCTGCCGAGGTAGGTGTAGGGGTTGGTGTTGAGGCAGATGGCGAAGTAGCCGTCGCCGACCGACGTGCCGTCGTCGAAGCGCACCTCGAACCTCGGTCGCGAACGGTCGTAGTGGCGGAGCCAGGTCGTGACCGCCGAGTACATGAACAGCGGGTGGTTGGCGTACCGCTTCAGATCGCCCCGGCGCTCCACCTGCTCGACGACCGCCGCATCGAACCCGATCCCGGCGTGGAAGAGGAAGTACCGGCGGTTGACCGAGCCGAGCCCGACGGCTCGGATCTCGTCCCTGGCCAGGGCGTCGAGCATCTCGCTGGTGGCCTCGATGGCGTCGTCGGACAAGCCGATCGTCCTGGCGAACACGTTGGTCGATCCCCCGGGCAACGGCACCAGCGCGGTGTCGGTGCCCGCCAACCCGTTGGCCGCCTCGTTCAAGGTGCCGTCACCGCCGAGCACCACCACCCCGTCGGTCCGGTTGGTGGCGGCGGCCTGAGCGAGCCGGGTGGCGTGACCGCGCCGCTTGGTCTCGGCCACCTCGACGTCGTGATCGGCGCTCAGGGCCTTCTGAATGACCACCTGGGCGCGGGGGGTCACCGACGATGCGGACGGGTTGACGATCAGGAGGAGCTTCACGGGATCGGCCGACGGCGCCTGTCTCGAGCTGGAGAGGTCACGCTACCCGGGGGGCCGTCGCTGCGGACCACCGGCGAAGGATCGGCGATTTGGCGATGGCGCAGGGTGCTGCCCACAATCTCGGACATGAACATCGCAGTCTGCGTGAAGCAGATCCCCGATCCGGCCGACCCCGGCCAGATCGATCCGGACACGAAGACGCTGAAGCGGGACATGAAGCTGATCCTCGACGAGTCCGACTCCTACGGCGTCGAGATGGCACTCCAGCTGGCCGACGAGGCCGGCGGAGGCGAGGTCACGCTGGTCTCGATGGCGCCGAACGAGGAGGTCAACGGCCTCCGTACCGCGCTGGCGATGGGTGCGGCCAAGGCCATCCTGGTCAGCGACGAGGCCCTGGCGGGCAGCGACGCCCTCGGAACCGCGAAGGTCCTGGCCGCCGCCATCGGCCGGGCCGAACCCGACCTGGTGCTGGCCGCCACCGAGTCGAGCGACGGCTACACCGGCACCGTCCCCCAGCAGATCGCCGAGCTGCTCGGCCTCCCGTCGGTGACCTTCGCCAAGGAGATCAGCGTCGGCGACGGCAAGGTGCACGTGAAGCGCCAGACCGAGGACGGCTACGACGAGGTCGAGTGCCCGCTGCCGGCGGTCGTCTCGGTCACGGCCGGGGTGGTCGAGCCCCGCTACCCGTCGTTCAAGGGCATCATGGCGGCCAAGTCCAAGCCGGTCGATCAGGTGGGGATCGCCGACCTCGGCATCGACGCCGGCTCGGTCGGTTGGGCGGGCGGCGGCCAGGAGATCGTCGACATCGAAGCGGCGCCGGCCCGCGAGGCCGGCGAGGTCGTGGAGGACGACGGCGAGGGCCACGAGCGGATCATCTCGTTCCTCGAAGAGCTCAAGGTCCTGTAGGGAGCCGACATGGGAATCATCTGGGTTCACGCCGAGGCGAAGGACGGTTCGGTCGCCTCGATCACCCTCGAGCTGCTGGCCAAGGCCCGCGAGCTCGGCGACGCCGAGTGCTTCTACGGAGGAGCCGACGCCGAGATCATTGCTGCCGAGCTCGGCGCCCACGGGGCCGGCAAGGTGCACGCCACCGGCGACATCGGCGGAGGGCTCCAGGGCCCCGCCGTGGCCTCGGCGGTGGCGGCCGCCATCGAGGGCGGCGCCACGCCCGACGCCATCCTCCTCGGGACCACCTACGACGGTCGCGACATCGCCGGCCGGCTGTCGGCCAAGCTCGACGCGCCGGTGATCACGAACGTGGTCGATCTCGTTTCCGGCGACGACGGCCTGTCGGGCGTCGAGCCGGTGTTCGGAGGCACGACCAACGTGCGCACCAGGTTCACCTCCGACAAAGTGTCCATCTTCCTGGTGAGACCGAAGTCGTTCACCGCCGAAGAGACCGGCGGTCCGCCGGCCGCGGTCGAGGCGCTGGCGGTGCCCGACCTCGGTGCCACGGGCGGCGCCAAGGTGCTCAATCGCCACGTCGAGGAATCGGAGGGGCCCAAGCTCGACGAGGCCGCCATCGTGGTGTCGGGGGGCCGGGGGCTCGGGGAGGCCGAGAAGTACTCGATGATCGAGGATCTCGCCAAGGCCCTGGGCGGCGCGCCCGGCGCGTCGAGGGCCATCGTCGACGCCGGATGGGTGCCCTACTCCTACCAGGTGGGTCAGACCGGCAAGGTCGTCAAGCCGAACGTGTACATCGCCTGCGGCATCTCGGGTGCCACCCAGCACATGGTCGGCATGAAGGGCTCGAAGTCGATCATCGCCATCAACAAGGATCCCGAGGCGCCGATCTTCTCGATCTGCGACCTCGGCATCGTGGGCGACGTGCACAAGGTGCTCCCGAAGCTCCTCGAGGCGCTCGCCGCCCGCTGAGGCGGCGGTCGCAGAGCAGTCGCGGAGCAACGGCGTAGCCCTAGAGTTGGCTCGTGGCCATCGCTGTCAACATCGGCGCCCTCGTCCTGGTGGTCGCCATGTGCTGGGTCGGCGTGCGCTGGCTGGCCGGCCGGGTCCACGGTCGCCGCGGCCTTCCCGGTCGGGCCCGTCGGGGTATCGATGACACCGGCCAGCCGTGCCGTGAATGCGACGGGGTCGGCGCCGTCCACCACTTCGGCAAGATCCAGCCCTGCCCGGTCTGCGA
>JBFJYB010000306.1:0-3692 GCA_041622835.1 Acidimicrobiales bacterium
CGACCGCGTGGGTCTGGCGCTGGCGCACGGCGCCGATCCGGCGATCGCCGCCTTCGAGGCGTTCGTGGCCCGGATCGGGCTGATGCGCAACATGAACTGGAAGGCGGTCTACGAGATCGACACCACCGTCGACGAGGCCTACATCGCCAACCGGGCGACCGCCATCGAGCCCCACACCGACGCCGCCACCCGTGAGTACCAGCCGGGCGTCACGGTCTTCCAGTGCGTCGCCAACGATGTCGCCGGCGGCGAGAGCATCTGGGTCGACGGCTTCCGCATGGCCGAGATCCTCCGGGAGCGACATCCCGAGGCGTGGGCGCTTCTGTCGACGGTGCCGTGGGAGTACGCCAACCGCTCGACCGAGACCCACTACCGCTGGACCGCGCCGGTGTTCGACCTGGCGCCCGACGGCAGCATCGCGTCGGTGCGCGACCTCAACTGGCTGCGCGCGCCGATGCGGGTCGACCCCGACCTGGTGCCGGCCATGTACGCCGCCTACCGGACCCTTGCCGAGCTGAAGGCCGACCCCGCCAACCGGGTCGAGCACCGCCTTGCTGCCGGCGAGATCGCCGTGGTCGACAACCGCCGGGTCATGCACGCCCGCCGCCAGTTCGACGCCGGCACCGGGCGCCGGCATCTCCGGACCAGCTACGTCGACCGCGACGAGCTGCACTCCACCATCCGCCTCCACGCCCGACGCACCCCGGATCTCTGACTGCGCACGCCCATGTGGTGGGGGGCGGGCTCCGCAGTCACAGATCCAGGGTGGGGGAGGGTGCGGGTCAGCGTCAGGCGTCGTCCCAGGTGGTGCGGAGGGTCTCGGTGTTGCCGTCGACGCTGAGCACCTGGCCCGACACGTAGCGGGCCGCCGGCGAGGCCAGCCACACGACCGCGGCGGCGATGTCGGCGCCCTCGACGAAGGCGCGCATCGAGGTCTGGTCGGCGTAGAGGGCGCGGATCTCGTCGGGGGTCCGGCCGCGGGCGTCGGCTTCCCGCTGAAAAACCCCGTCCATACGGGGCCCGGCCACGGTGCCCGGGCACACCGCATTCACCCGGATCCCCGCCGGGCCGAGCTCCATGGCCCAGGTCTTGGTCAGCCCGACCACCGCCCACTTCGACGCCGTGTAGGCCGAGCGGAGCGGGAACCCGAGCCAGCCGGCCGTCGACGAGATGTTCACGATCGACGGGTTGCCCGAGGCACGGAGCCGGGGCACCGCCAGCCGGGTGCAGCGGAAGGTGCCGCCGACGTTGACCCGCACGGTCTCGTCGAACTCGCCGGGGTCGGTGTCGGCGACGGGTGCCGTCGGACCCGCGACGCCGACGTTGTTGACCAGCAGGTCCAACCCGCCCAGCCGCTCGTCGACCTCGGCGTACAGGGCGGCGACGGCGTCGCCGTCGGCCACGTCGCACACCACGTCGGGCGCGGTGGCGACATCGACGTCGGCCACCAGCACGGTCGCGCCGGCGTCACCGAGCGCGCTGGCGATGGCGCGCCCGATGCCGGATCCGCCGCCGGTCACGACGGCGCGCCGCCCGGCCAGCTCGCTCACCGGTCGTCCTCGCCGATCAGCGCGGCCCGCTCGCGCAGCGTCGAGCCGGCCCCGATGTCGAGCGGCTCCAACGCCTTCATCACGCCGATCAGGTACTGGTCGCGCAGCCGCTGGAGCTCGGCGACGGTACGGCCGGCCGCCTGCGCCTCGGCGCCCTCGCACATCCGGTCGACCAGCTCGTCGGTCAGCTCGGGCGCCACCAGCCTGGTCCACGGCAGCTCCAGTGCCGGGCCGAACTGCTCGAGCATGGCCCGCATGCCGCCCGCCCCACCGGCCAGGTGGAACGTGAGGTTCGTGCCCATGGCCGCCCACCGCAGGCCGGGTCCGTACACGATGGCCCGGTCGAGCTCGTCGGTGGTGGCGATCCCGTCGTTGACGAGGTGCAGGATCTCGCGCCACATCGCTTCCTGGAGCCGGTCCGAGAGGAACCCCTCGATCTCGTTGCGCACCACCAGGGGGTGCATCGCCATCGACCGGTAGAGCTCGACCGCGCGGCTCACCGTCTCGGCCGATGTCGCCGAGCCGGCCGCCACCTCGACGAGCGGGAGCAGGTAGACGGGGTTGAACGGATGGCCGACGACCACGCGCGCGGGACAGCGCCGGCACCGGGCCTGCAGCTCGGTCGCGACGATGCCCGACGTGCTCGAGGCGATGACGACGTCGGGCTCCAGGTTGGCGTCGAGGTCGCCGAGCACGCGCTGCTTGAGATCGACCCGTTCGGGCACGCTCTCCTGCACGAGCTCGACGTCGGCCATGGCCGCAGGCTCGTCCACCCACTCGATCCGCTGCGGGTCGGCCCCCGGGGCGAGGCCCAGGTCGGAGACCGCCGGCCAGGCGGCGTCGACGTCGCGCCGGAGGCGGTCGTGGGCGCCGGGCGCGGGGTCCGTCGCGACGACGTCGAAGCCCATCGAGAGGGCCCGGACCGTCCAGCCCGTGCCGATCACACCGGTGCCGACGACCGCAACTCTCTTCACGTGCCCTCGATTTCCGGGAGCGGCTCTCCCCCGAGGTGATCCACCGGCTCGGCCGGGACGAACAACGGGTACCAGACCATAGGAGGACCCATGATCATCGTGCGGTTCAAGGTGCAGTGCCAGCCCGGGAAGGCCGACGGCGTCAGGGAGGCGCTGGCCAAGGTGGTGACGCCCAGCCGGGCCCTACCCGGGGTGGTGAGCTTCGACATCGGACGGGACATCGAGGATCCCGACGCGTTCATCGCGACCGAGGTCTTCGACGACCGGGCCGCGCTCGAGCGCCAGGAGTCGCTGGCGGAGGTGGCCGCTGCGCTGGCGGTACTCGAGGAGTCCCTGGCTGCCGAGCCCGAGGCCACCATCTTCGAGGTCTCGTCGTCGGAGCCGTGGGGCTGAGAGCCGCAGATCACCTCTCGAGGTGATCCGGGCGGGGCGGCGGCGGCGAACCCTCGGAAAGCAACGAGCAGGAGGAGGAGACGATGACCGGCAATGTCGAGACCGTGATGGGGATCTACGAGGCGTTCGGGCGGGGCGACGTGGGCCACATCCTCGACCAGATGAGCGACGACGTGGCCTGGGACCACGGCATTCGAGAGACCGGCCTGCCGTACCTGGTGCCGGGCACCGGCAAGGACCACGTCGCCCGCTTCTTCCAGGCGGTGGCCGAGAACCTCGAGTTCACGACGTTCGAGCCGGCCACTCCGTGCGTCAACGACGACACGGTCATGGTCGCGGTCCGCGAGATCGGGCGGAACATCGTGACCGGCGCTCCCGTCGAGGAGGACATCTCGGTCCACATCTGGACCTTCGGGACCGACGGCAAGGTGGTGGCCTTCCGCCACGTCGTCGACATCGCCCACCACGAAGCGGCCGCTCAGGCCGTGCCCACGACGAGCACGACCTGAGGAGCCACCGGTGACCGCGACCCTGATGCTCTCACCCGACGAGCTGCTCACCACCACCCGAGCGGTGAGGAAGCGACTCGACCTGACCAGACCGGTCGAGCGTGAACTGCTCGAGGAGTGCCTCCGGACGCCAGCCGCTGCACGGCAACCCGTTCGATTCGACGTGGTGGGGCTCGATCGCCCCGGCGGCGTGGAGCTTCATGCTGGCGGCCCGGGCCCGGGGACTGGGCACCGCCTGGACCAGCCTGCACCTGTTCTTCGAGGAG
>JBFJYB010000307.1:0-3688 GCA_041622835.1 Acidimicrobiales bacterium
CTGGCGAGTGTCGAGACGGCGCGGTTCGCGTCGGTCACCGTCTTGTGGCTGAGGAAGATCTTCACCCGGGGCTCAGCCATGACCCTCCCTACGTCGCCGTGGATCGATCGTACAACGGTCGACCTTCGGTGAACAGGGCCGGTGGGATGCGCCAGGAGCGCTGACGCGGTGCAACGACGGATAGCTTCCGACCTGTGCACACCGGGCTGTTCGCCGACTACGACCGCGGCGGGTTCTACGACGAGGCCTTCGCGGCCGACGGCTCGGTGCGGCCGGGCCTCGAGCGGATCGTCGACTGGTTCGATCGCTTCGAACCCGACGAGCTGCGCCGCCGCGAGGGCCTGCGGGACGAGGTGTTCCGGGGTCAGGGCATCACCTTCACGGTCTACGACGACGAGGAGGGGATCGAGCGCACCTGGCCCATGGACCTGTTCCCCCGGGCCATCGCGGCCGCCGAGTGGCAGGAGCTCGAGCGAGGGCTGGCCCAGCGGGTCACCGCGCTGAACCGCTTCCTCGACGACCTCTACGTCGGCGACCAGGCCGCCGTCAACGAGGGAATCGTCCCCCGGTGGCTGGTGACATCCTCCGACGGCTTCCGCCGCGAGGGGGTCAACGTAGCGGTGCCCAACGGCGCCCGCTGCCTGGTGGCCGGGATCGACCTGGTCCGCGGCGACGACGGCAAGTGGCTCGTGCTCGAGGACAACATCCGCAACCCGAGCGGCGTCTCCTACCTCATCGAGAACCGGGCCACCATGACCCGGGTCATGCCCGGCCTGTTCCGCAACCATCGGATCCGCTCGGTCGACCACTACGGCCGGTCGCTGCTGGCCGCGCTGCGCCACGTGGCGCCGCCCGCCTCCGGCGACGACCCGACCGTCGTGGTGCTGACCCCCGGGGTGTACAACGCCGCCTACTTCGAGCACGCCTTCCTGGCCCGACAGATGGGTGTCGAGCTGGTCGAGGGACGGGACCTGGTCGTCGACGATCACGTCGTGGCCATGCGGACCACCACCGGGCTGGAACGGGTCGACGTGATCTACCGCCGCATCGACGACGACTTCCTCGACCCGGTCGTGTTCCGGCCCGACTCGGCCCTCGGGATACCCGGCCTGATGGGCGCGGCCCGGGCCGGGACCGTCACCGTGGCCAACGCCGTAGGCAACGGCGTCGCCGACGACAAGGCGGTGTACGCCTACGTTCCGGAGCTGATCCGGTACTACCTCGGCGAGGAGCCGATCATCGACAACGCGCCGACCTACGTGCTGTGGGATCCCGACCAGCGGGCCGACGTGCTCGCCCGTCTCGACCAGCTGGTCGTCAAGCCGGTCGCGGCGTCCGGTGGCTACGGCATCGTGATCGGGCAGACGGCGAGCGACGCCGAGCTCGAGCTGGCCCGCAAGGAGATCGAAGCCGACCCGCGCGGCTGGATCGCCCAGGAGATGGTGTCGCTCTCGCGGGTGCCGAGTTGCGTCGACGGGCGTATCGAGGGTCGCCACGTCGACCTTCGACCGTTCGTCCTGAGCGGCGAGCGGATCGAGGTCATCCCCGGTGGGCTGACGCGGGTGGCGATGCGACCCGGCTCCCTGATCGTCAACTCGTCCCAGGGCGGCGGCTCCAAGGACACCTGGGTCCTGGTCGACGACGAGCCGGGGGAGGGCTGATGCTGGCCCGCCACGCCGAGAACATGTTCTGGGCCGGCCGCTACCTCGAGCGGGCCAACGACACGGCGCGCATGCTCGACGTCACCTACCACGGGTCGCTCCAGTCGGGTGAGCAGTCGCAGTGGGCCGAGCTGCTCACGATCCTGCGGCTGGCACCCGGGTACCGGGACTCGGGGCACTCGGCCGACGACCCGACGGCTGCCCTGGCCTACCTGCTCCACGATCCCGGCAACCCCGGCTCGATCGTGTCGTCGGTGGCGGCGGTCCGCTCCAACCTTCGGGCCGTGCGGGACCGGCTGCCCCACGAGCTGTGGGAGCACGCCAACCGGTTCCATCTCGAGCTGGCCGGGCGCGATCTCGCCGAAGCCGTCGCCCGTGAGCCCTATGCGGTGTTCGATTTGGTGCGGCGGCGCTGCCAGACCCTGTTCGGTGTGATCAGCGAGGTGATGCCACGCGACGACGGGTTCCGCTTCCTCGAGGTCGGCACGTCGCTCGAACGGGCCCTCATGACCTGCCGGCTCCTCCTCGTCCGCCACAACTTCCTCGTGCCGGGCGCCTTCGACGAGATCCTGCTCACCCTGCGGGTCGCGTCGGCGCTCGAGGCCTATCGGCGCGCCTACCAGTCGTCGGCCGACCCCGGCCATGTGGCACGGCTGCTGCTGATCTCGTCGACGTTCCCCCGCAGCGTCCTGTTCTGCCTCGGCGAGGTCGAGCAGGAGCTGGCGCGGCTGGCCCGCTCCGACGTCGCCAACCGCCCACTGCGGCTGGCGGGCAAGCTGAGGGCCGAGCTGGAGTTCGCCGACCCGGTCGAGCTCACCGAGCAGCTCACGACGAAGCTGGAGACGCTCGAGGACGCCATCCGCCACATCGCCGAGGCGATGGGGCCGGCGTTCTTCCGGAGCGCCGACGAGTACCACCTGCACGCCCAATGGCTGTTGCCGTCGGAGGCCACCTGGTGATTGCGTGCCGGCTCGAAGAGACGAGGCTCGGGCGATGAGGCTCGACATCCGCTACCGGACCCTGTTCCTGTACGACCATCTGGTGCGCGAGTCGCAGAACGAGCTGCGGGCCTGTCCGGCCAGCGACCATCGCCAGCAGCTGCTCGGCTACCGGGTGACGGTGTCCCCGTCGGCCCGCACCCTCGCCTACACCGACTACTGGGGCACCCGGGTCGACCACTTCGGTGTCCGTCACCCCCATGCTGCGATGGAGGTGATCGCCGAGGCTGCGGTCGAGACCTCGCCCCGCCCGTCGATCTCGGTCGCGCCGTCGATGGCCGAGGTCGCCGCACCCCGGTTCGTGGACCTCCACAGCGAGTACCTCGAGCCGACCAACCACACCGCCTGGGGGGACGGGGTCGTCCGCGAGGCCCGCCGCATCGTCGAGCGGGACGGACCCGACCTGCTCCGGGTGCTGCTCGGCTTCCACGGTCTGGTCGGCGCCAAGCTCAGCTACGAGCCCGGGTCGACCGACATCGGGATCGAGGTCGAGGAGGTGCTGGACCAGGGCCGTGGCGTGTGTCAGGACTATGCCCACCTGGCGGTGGCCCTGTGCCGTGCCGCCGGCCTGCCGGCCCGCTACGTGTCGGGGTACCTGTTCACCGCCGACGACTCGACCGGCGAGGACTCCGAGTCCGACGTCGTCCGGGTCCAGACCCATGCCTGGTTCGAGGCGGCCGTGCCCGGACACGGCTGGTTGCCCCTCGACCCGACCAACCGCCAGGAGGTCGGCCCACGGCATGTCAAGATCGGCCACGGCCGCGACTACGACGACGTCCCGCCCCTGCGCGGGCTGTACTCCGGGGCCGGGTCACCCACCGTCGAGGCCCACGTCGACATGGCCCGCATGGATGTGACGCACCAACCGGTCACCACCATGGCGCCACCCATGCCCCGGTCCCTGGAAGCCACCTACCGCCAGGAAGAACAACAGCAGCAACAACAACAGCAGCAGTAGCGGGGCGGGTTTGTCGGCCGCCGTCCTTGCGACCGACGACACGTCGTCGAAGAGGCACCGCGAAACGTCTC
>JBFJYB010000308.1:0-3682 GCA_041622835.1 Acidimicrobiales bacterium
CCGCCCGAATCCGAACACCCGGGTGGCCGGGCCGCCGGTCGGCCGGTCGCGCTGGTACACGACGTTGCCCCGCACGATCGCGAAGCCGGCGACGCCGTTGCCGTTCCAGTCGCCGGCCAGGAACACGTCGTCGGTCCGCTTCCCGTACGACGCCAGACCCTGCGAGCTGCCTTCTGCGTCGACCTTGGTCACGATCTGGCCGTCGCGGGCCCCGAACCCGTCGATGCCGTCGCCGTCCCAGTCGCCGGTGACGACCTGCGACGAGGCCTGGCCGAGCTCGAAGCTGTAGTCGGCCGCTCCGGATGCCAGGCGGTTCGACACGAAGATCTCCGAGCCGGCCTGGCCCCCGGCGTCGGCGGTCGCATGGACCAGCACGAGCGACGCAGCCAGCAGGCTCGCCATTGCCAGTACGCGTGTGACCAACTGCCTCCAACATGGTTGCGCGACCATGGCTCCCCCTTCGACCCCGGACCGGCCCCGGATGCGTCCGCCCTCGACACTAGTTGCCCACCCCCGGGCGTCGGCAAGGGTCATCTCGAACGGTCGTCAGGGAAGGCGGGAGGCCGACCCGCCGAGTGGTCCTCTGGCCCTAGCGCGCCTCCTCGGGCGGCGGGACCATGAGCCCGTACATGGCACGATCCGCTCGACCCGGGGCCCTCTACCGACCGCTCGGCGAGGCCGACGTCGAGATCGTGGCCGACGCGGCATTCACGGTGCTCGAGGAGTCCGGCGTGGCTGCCCACTCCTCGCGCGCGTACGAGGCGCTCGTCGCCGCCGGAGCGGTGTGCACCGACGACGAGCCGGTCCTGCGCCTGCCGCGCGCCATGGTCGAGGCGGCGGTCGAGTCCAACCCGTCGGTGGTCACCCTGTACGGGCGCGACGGAGCCGACGACGTGGTGCTGGGCGAGGGTCGGGTGCACTACGGGACCGGCGGGACGGCGGTCTACGTGCTCGACCCCGACACCGGCGAGCACCGGCTCTCGACGATCGACGACGTCGTCCTGAACGCCCGGCTCGTGGAGGTGCTGGAGCACATCGACCTGTTCACCATCAACGTCTTCCCCAGCGAGATCCAGGACCGGGACCGCATCGACGCCAACCGGTTCTTCCACGCCCTCGACAACACACGGAAGCACGTGATGGGCGGCATCTACTCGCTGGCGGGCTGCGAGCGGGCGGTGGCCATGGCCGAGCTGATCGCCGGCGGTCCCGACCGGCTGCGGGCGCGGCCGTTCGTGTCGTTCATCACGCTGATCATCAGCCCGTTCAAGATCGACCGCGAGTACGGGGACGCGACCTGCTTGCTCGCCGACCGCGGGCTACCGGTGGTGGTCCCCACCGAGCCGCTGTGCGGGCTCACCTCTCCGATCACCCTGGCCGGTAACGTCCTCGTCCACGTGGCCGAGACCCTCGCCGGCATCACCCTCGTCCAGGCGGTGCGCCCGGGCGCTCCCGGCATCTGCGGCAGTGTCGGCTCGACCGTCGATCTCCGCACCATGGGGCACCTGGGCGGTCCCATCGAGCGGGCCATGCTCAACGCGGCCGTCGCCCAGATGGCCCAGCACTTCGCGCTGCCGCTCTACTCGACGTCGGGCACCTCCGACGCCAAGGCCGTCGACGTCCAGGCCGCGTTCGAGAGCGCCATGTCCAACCTGCTGGTCGGCCTGGCCGGCGCCGACTACCTCCACGACGCGGCCGGGCTGATGGAGTTCGACCTCACCGTCGCCTACGAGAAGCTGGTGATCGACGACGAGATCGTCGGGATGTGCCAGCGGGTGCTGCGAGGGATCGAGGTCGACGACGACAAGCTGGCGCTCGACCTCATCCTCGAGAAGGGCCCCGGCCGCGACTTCATCGGCGAGCACCACACGGTCCGCCACATGCGCGACGAATGCTTCTTCCCGAAGCTCGCCAACCGCGACACCCGGGCGAGGTACCGGCCCGGCGACGACGCCCTGGCGCGGGCACACGCCGTCGTCCGCGAGGTCATCGAGACGCCGGCCGACAGCTTGCTCGACCCCGCGGTCCGCCGGCGGGTCCTGGAGGCGTTCCCCGAGATCGTCAGCTGACCGGGCGTTTCCCCCATACCACCTGCACGCTGGGGTCGACGCGCACGCCGTCGATCGCCACGGTGTGGGAGCCGGCGACCTCCGAGATGAGCAGCGCGTCGAACCCGGGCCTGGCGATGTAGCGGCCGGCCGGCGAGACCCAGGTCCTTGCCAGCTGGCGGGAGTCGCCGGTGGTCAGCGCCACCCCGGTCGAGGTGTCGAAGACCCGCACCACCCGATCCGATCCGGCATAGGTCTCCGCGACGAGCACTCCCGCACCGCGGAGGTCGGCGGCACCGAGCTCGAGGCCGGGAGCGGGCCGGTCCACGGGCACGAGCGTCCGGCGGTCGACCCAGCGGTTGGTGCACGCGAGCGACTCGTTGCACGTCGAGACCAGGATCACCTCCCCGTCGAAGGCGACCAGCCGGGCGTCGAGAACCTGCTCGTAGGTCCCGTCGGCCTGCAGCTCGTAGCCGCCCCCGGTCGAGGATCCCACCAGCTCGGGTCCCGACAGCGGCCGTCCCTCGGAGTCGGAGATCACCTGGGCCGGGGCGGGCACGATCACCCGCTCGACCACCGTTCCTGTGTCGAGGTCGACCCGCGACCAGGTCTGGTCGGCCCGACTCCCGGTGTGCCGGAACCACACTCCGCCCGCCTCCGCCGCCACCGCCGCGGCGAACAGCTGCGGCTCGGCGGTGGGGGAGACCCGCTCGGCGCCCGGGTCGGCGAGGTCGATCGACTCCCACCGGCTCCACCCGTCCTTCACCAGCAGCCGGCCGTCCACGATGAGCTGCGGCTCGCCAACCAAGCCCAGCGACGACACGTCGCCCGTGTCGAGATCGATCACCAGCAGCTCACGACGCTCGCCCCCGATGGCGATCACCATCCCCACCGGCTCGCCCAGCACCGGACCGTCGCCGGCGCGGGTCGCGTCGCTGCGCACGATCTCGACCTGGCGCGACACCGCTCGTTCGGCGGCGGGTCGCCTGTCGGGCGAGTCGTCCCCCGCCAGCACCACCAACGCCCCGAGCGCCGCGACCAGGACCACCACGACCCCGACCACGCGAACCCACTCCCACCGCGACCCAGGCCGTCGGGCCGCCGTTGTCTCGTCCGCCGGCGCCGGTTCGTCGACGGTCAGCTCGATCTCGAGCGACTCATCTTCGCCAACCACACGGGCGAGTATCGCATCGAGATCTCATGCCGATGCGCTGCGCACTCCTCACGCTCCCAAGCGGGTGGGATGATGGCGTCATGAACCACGCCGCCGCCCGAGAGCAGCTCTTCGACCACATCGTCGTGATCATGTTCGAGAACCAGTACCGGGAGTACGTGCTGGCCAACGACTACTTCCGCTCGCTGGCGTCGAAGGGCATCGACCTGAAGCACGGGTGCGGCGTGATGCACCCGTCGCAGACCAACTACATCGCGTCGATCGCTGGCGAGCTGTGCAACGTCACCGACGACGACCGGCCCGATCCGCTGCCTCAGCCGACGATCGTCGACCTCCTCGAGGCCGCCGGGGTGAGCTGGAAGGCCTACATGGACGGCTACACGCCGGCCCTGTGCCCCTGGAGCGAGGGCATGGTGCCGGCCGATCAGTACCCGTATGTCATCAAGCACGATCCGTTCTC
>JBFJYB010000309.1:0-3670 GCA_041622835.1 Acidimicrobiales bacterium
CGGGTAGGCGAACCTGGTGTTCTCGGTGATCGACCCGTCGGTGAGGTCGAGCTCCTGGGGATGGGTGTCGGCCATGGCCCGGCCGGCGAGCGGGGGAACGTTCTCGATCAGGGTGCCCTTCATCGACAGCGCCGCGGCGATCACCGGCTCGGCGGTCTTGTCGAGGTCGATCAGCTTGGCGTAGCAGCCGTCCTCGAAGTTGGCGATGCCGGCGTCGGTCCACACGTGCTCGTCGTCGCCGATCAGCTCGCGGTCCGGATCGGCCGACAGCGTCGTCTTCCCGGTGCCCGACAGCCCGAACAGCACCGCGGTGTCGCCCCGCCGGCCGACGTTGGCCGAGCAGTGCATGGTGAGCTGTCCCTGACCCGGCAGGACGTAGTTCATCACCGTGAACATCGTCTTCTTCACCACACCGGAGTAGTCGGCGCGGCCGAGCACGAGGCCCATCCGGTTGCGGAAGTCCATGATCACCGCCCGCGCCGAACGGGTGCCGTCGCGGCCGGGATCGCAGTGGAACGAGGGGACGTTGAGCATCGTCCAGCCGACCTCGGCCCGGTCGGCATCGTCCCTGACCGCCTTGGGGAACATGATGTTGGCGAAGTAGGCGTGGGTCGCATACTCGCCGACGAACCGGTACGGGATGGCGAAGCCGGGATCGGATCCGCAGAACACGTCGGTGACGAACAACATGGAGCCGCGGTCGTTCAGGTGGCCGACCACCCGAGCGAGCAGCGGGGCGAAGTGACCGGGGTCGAACTGCTGGAAGTCGGGCTTCCACCAGATCTCGTCGACCACCTCGGGCCAGGCGACCGCGAACGTGTCCTGAACCGGTCGACCGGTGCACTCCGGGTCTGAGCGGAACACCAGCGGACCGTCGACGCCGAGGACGGTGGCCTCGGCCTTGGGCTCGTCGTCGGGGCCGCCGGGCCGGACCCGGCCCCGGTCGTGCTCGATGGCCGCGGCGAACAGCTCGTCCTGGGTCAGGCCGTAGCGCAGGTCGACCGAGCGCAGGCCGAGGTGGGCGTCGAGCTCGCTCGCCAGCTCCTCCACCGAACTCTCCGCGACAAGATCGCGGTGCTCGGCCATCAGTGCGGGGCCACCGTGCTGGCTACGGTCATGTCTCCTCCGACGGCGCTGTCGTGGGATGTCGGTTGTTCACAGATGGCGGGTGGCTACTTCAGGAAGTCGGGGGTGCCCATGTCGACCTCCGAGCCGAGCCGGAGCCGGGTCGCCCGGCCGTCGTCGTCGAGGTCGAACAGCACCCGTTGACCCTGTCTGAGCATGCGGAAGAGCGAGCCCTCCAGGGCGTTGGCGGCCAGGTCGTGCTCCGAGAAGTCGTGCTCGGCCATGACGACGCCGTCTCCGCTGACCGGGTCGTACGACTTGATCACACCCTGCACGAAGACCTCCGCTTCCTCCGCTGACCAGGCATCGGGTCGTCACAGACCCTAACCGGTGGTCCGGGGCGCGCGGTGCACGGGAGCCGGCGGGACAAGAGAGGGGCGCGAGGGGCGGCTGGCCCGACCGAGGCTGGATAGCATCGGCGGTCATGACCGGCCTCGACACGATCGGTGTCGACGACCTCCGCGCCGCGGTCGGTACCTACCGCCGGGCGCTCGAGCTCCATCGAGACGCCATCAACCGGCTCAACGTGTACCCCGTGCCCGACGGCGACACCGGGACCAACATGGCCCTGACCCTCCAGTCGGTGGTCGACGAGCTCGCCGGCGCCGACGGCTCGCTCGAGAGCGCCTGCAAGGCCATCAGCTACGGCTCGCTGATGGGCGCCCGGGGCAACTCGGGCGTGATCCTGTCGCAGATCCTGCGGGGGCTGTGCTCGGTGCTCGAAGGCCGGGACCCGAGCGACCCGGCCGACTGGGCCGAGGCGCTGGCGGTGGCCTCCGACGCCGCCTACGGGGCGGTGATGAAGCCGGTCGAGGGGACGATCCTCACGGTCGTCCGCGAGACCGCCGCGGCCGCCGCCGCAGCTGTGGCCGACGGGGCGAGCCTCGTGGAGCTGCTCGACCGCTGCCGGACCGCGGCCCAGGTCGCGCTGGACAAGACGCCCGAGCAGCTGGCGGTGCTGGCCGAGGCCGGCGTGGTCGACGCCGGTGGGGCGGGGTTCGTGCTGTTCCTCGACTCGCTGCTCGCGGTCGTCGACGGACGGGAGATCCCCGAGCCTTCGGACGAGGCCGGCCCGGTCGCAGTCGGGCAGAGTGCTCCGGCCGACCCGGACCACGGCAGCATCGCCGACCTGCGCTACGAGGTGATGTACTTCCTCGACGCCCCCGACGAGCGCATCGACGAGTTCAAGAACAGCTGGGCCGAGATCGGCGACTCGATCGTGGTCGTCGGCGGCGACGGGATCTGGAACTGCCACATCCACACCGACGACATCGGCGCCGCCATCGAGTCCGGGATCGAGGTCGGCCGACCGAACCGGATCCGGGTCACCGACCTGCTCGAACAGGTCGACCACGTCGAGAGCATGGAGGGGCCAGGCGGAGACGTCACGATCGCCTTCGGCTCGCGTGCACCGGCGGTGACCGCGGTCGTCGCCGTGGCCGCCGGCGACGGGGTCCGGCGGATCTTCGAGTCGCTCGGGGTCCAGGCCGTGGTGACCGGCGGCCAGACCATGAACCCGTCGACCCAGGTGCTGTTGCAGGCGGTCGAGCAGGTCGACGCCGAGCAGGTCGTGATCCTGCCGAACAACAAGAACATCATCCCCGTGGCCGAGCAGGTCGACGGCGTGTCGGTCAAGTCGGTGGCGGTCGTGCCGACTCGGGGGATCGCCGAGGGGTTCGCGTCGCTGCTCGCCTACGACCCGCAGGCCGACATCGAGACCAACGTCGAGGGCATGGCCGAGGCGGCCTCGGCCGTGGTCGCCGGGGAGGTCACCGTCGCGGTGCGCGACTCGGTGGCCGACGGTGCGACGATCAGCGCCGGCCAGTTCCTCGGCATGCGGCGCGACGGGGTCGAGGTGGTCGCCGGGTCGCTCGTCGAGGCGGCCACCGGCCTGCTCGCCGCCCTGATCGGGCCCGACCACGAGCTGGTGACCATCATCCAGGGCGCCGACGCCACCGACGAGGACACATCGGCCATCGTCGAGTGGCTCGCCGCCGAGCAGCCCGAGCTCGAGGTCGAGGTCCATCACGGGGGCCAACCGCTCTACCCCTACTACCTGGGCGTCGAGTAGCCGTACCGCCGTGGGCACCGGCAACGCGCTGACGCTGGCCGAGCTGTCCACGCTCCCGGTCGACCGGCTCGTCGGTGTCGGGCCGAAGAAGCTCGACGGCCTCCGCTCGGCCGGCATCACCTCCCTCCTCGACCTGCTCATGCACTACCCGCTTCGCTACATCGACCGCACGCGCGAGGCCACGATCGACTCGCTGGCGGTCGGCGACGAGGGCATGGTGCTGGTGACCATCCAGCGGGTCGACGTCCGCCGGACCCGCCAGCGGCGCGCGCTCGTCAACGTCAAGGTCACCGACGGCTCGGGTGCCATGGACCTGACGTTCTTCAACCAGCCCTGGCGAGAGAAGCAGCTGCGGGAGGGCATGCAGGCCGTCGTGTTCGGCAAGATGGACACCTACCGGGGCCGACGCCAGATGGCGAACCCGGTCGTCGACCTGGTCGGCGACAAGACCGGCCGGATCGTGCCGGTGTACCC
>JBFJYB010000310.1:0-3663 GCA_041622835.1 Acidimicrobiales bacterium
CCTGCTCGACAACTACATCCCCGACCTCGCCGAGCGCGAGGCCGCGTTCGCCGCCATCGAGAACATCCCTTCGATCCGCCACAAGGCCGAGTTCTGCTTCAAGTGGATGAGCTCGATCGAGTCGCTCGACCGGCTCGAGACCCGCGAGCAGCGCCGCCAGTTCCTGCTCAACCTGATCTGCTTCGCAACCTGCATCGAGGGGCTGTTCTTCTTCGCGGCCTTCGCCTACGTCTACTTCCTGCGCAGCAAGGGGATGCTGAACGGGCTGGCGGCCGGCACCAACTGGGTCTTCCGCGACGAGAGCTGCCACATGAACTTCGCCCTCGAGGTGGTGAACACCGTGCGGGCCGAGGAGCCCGAGCTGTTCGACGCCGACCTCGGCGAGCAGATCGCCCAGATGATCGACGAGGCGGTCGCATGCGAGTACCGCTTCGCCGAGGACGTGCTGGGCGAAGGCGTTCCGGGCATGAGCCTGGCCGACACCCGCCAGTACCTCGAGTTCGTCGCCGACCAGCGCCTGGCCCAGCTCGGGCTGATCCCCCGGTACGGCGCCAAGAACCCGTTCAGCTTCATGGAGCTCCAGGACGTCCAGGAGCTCACCAACTTCTTCGAGCGCACGGTCGCCGCCTACCAGGTCGGGGTGGAAGGCGACGTGAGCTTCGACGAGGACTTCTGAGCACGAGGCGCCGGCGGGCGCTGGAGAGTCCGCCGGGGCCCGATCCCACCTCCCCCACTCCCTGATCGGGACCCGGTCGCAAGGCCGGGTCCCGATTGGTTTTGGAGCGGAATCACACGCGTGTGACTCGTGATGCCCTACGGTCGGGGACGCTGATGCCCGGCCCGACCACCTACGTCCTCGACACGTCCGTGCTCCTGGCGGATCCCGATGCGATCTTCCGGTTCGAGGACCATCATGTGGTGCTGCCACTGGTGGTGCTGACCGAGCTGGAGGCCAAACGCCATCACCCCGACCTGGGCTGGGCGGCCCGAACCGCGCTGCGCAGCCTGGAAGAGATCCGGGTCGCGGCTGGGGCGCTCGATCGGCCGGTGCGGGTGAACGACCGGGGCGGAACCATCGCCGTGGAGCTCAACAACACCGACGCCGTCGGCCTGCCCGCGGGGCTGACCGACCACAAGAACGACCATCGCATCCTGACCGTGGCCTACAACCTGGCGACCTCGACGCGCCGGGTCGTGCTGGTGACCAAGGATCTCCCGCTGCGTCTGAAGGCGTCGGTGGTCGGGCTCGACGCCGAGGAGTACCGCAACGAGCTCTCGACCGACCCCGAGTGGAGCGGGTTCGTGAGCCGCTCGGCCGAGCCGGCCGACATCGACCGGCTCTACCGCGACTCGGTGGCGACCGTCCCGGCCGCAGCCGGGCTCCCGTGCCACTCGGGGCTGGCGCTGACCGCTGGCTCGCAGTCGGCGCTGGGCCGCGTCCGCCCCGACGGCCGGGTTCAGCTCGTGAGCCCCGATGCCCAGCTGTTCGAGGTGCGGGGCCGCAACGCCGAGCAGCGGGTGGCGGTGAGCCTGTTGGCCGACAACGACATCGGGATCGTGAGCCTGGGGGGAAACGCCGGCACCGGCAAGAGCGTCCTGGCCCTCGCCGCCGGGCTCGATGCGGTGCTGGAGCGCCGCACGCACCGCAAGATCGTGGTGTTCCGTCCTCTCTACCCCGTCGGCGGCCAGGAGCTGGGCTACCTGCCCGGTGACGAGCACGACAAGATGGCGCCCTGGGGCGCGGCGGTGATCGACGCCATCGAGGCGGTGGTCAGCAAGGTCGTGATCGACGAGGTGCTCGACCGGCAACTGCTCGAGGTCCTGCCCCTCACCCACATCCGGGGCCGCAGCCTCACCGACAGCTTCGTGATCATCGACGAGGCCCAGAACCTCGAACGCAGCGTGCTGCTCACCGCGCTCACCCGGCTCGGACGCCAGAGCCGGGTCGTGCTGACCCACGACATCGCCCAGCGCGACAACCTCAGGGTGGGCCGCCACGACGGCATCGTGTCGGTCATCAACGGGCTGCGCGGCCACGAGCTGTTCGCCCACATCACGCTCACCCGGTCGGAGCGGAGCCCGATCGCGTCGCTCGTCGCCGGCCTGCTCGACGTGGGTCGGGTCGGCCCGCGTCTGCCCCGGCACCTCGAGCCGGTGCCAGCCTCGGAATCGGCCTGACGACGCCGGGCCGCACGACGGTCGTCGGATGGGCGGTGGCGGTCCACTATCGTCGATGACCACCGGTGAAGCGGTTGTCGACCGACACACCAGCTCCGACTGCAACGACAATGGTGTCACGAGGCCCGCGAGGCTTATTCCGCCGCAAGCGATCGGCCACCGAGCCGGTGGCCGATCAGCTCCACACCCTGGCCACGGTCATCCTCTCCGAGGCCGCGCCCCTCGGCGTGCTGTCGGCGGGAACTGCGCCCGACGACTCCTACGACGCCGCGCTCTACGCGGTCGAGTCGCTGGTCCAGAAGCCGCACCGCGTGGTCGTCGTCACCGGTGTCTCGGCGGTGGCCGCCTCCTCCGACGTCGCCACCGGCCTGGCGCTGGTCGGCGTGGCGGCCGGCCGGCGGGTGGTGCTGATCGACGCCAACCTGGGTTCGGGTGACATCGCGGCGTCGTTCGGGCTGAGCGAGACCACCGGCCTCTCCGACGTCCTCGTCGGTTCGGTCGGCCTGGGCGACGCGGTCGTGCGACCGATTCCGAACCGCGACCTCCTGGTGATCCCGGCCGGCCGACACTCGGCCGAGCTGGCCGGACCGCTGCCCGAGGAACGAGCGCAGAGCCTTCTCGACTACCTCGCGGGCGCGGCCCAGCTCGTGGTGATCGACTCCGACGCCGAGGCCCTGGGCGTCCCCGGCACCGGCTGGGGACCCTTCGCCGACGGCGTGCTGCTGGTGGCCGACCGACGCGTCGGCGGCGGCAACGACGGCTCGGCCGTCGCTGCCACGATCCGCCAGACAGGGGGTCACGTCCTCGGTCTGATCCGGACCCAGGTGCCGGGAACCGCGGTGCCGACGACACCGTCGCCCGACCTCTTCTCGGAAGCTCTGCCCGCCAGCGACCGCGCAGAGGCGCTCGACGACGAGGCCACCGACGCACCAGAGCCCGAGCCCGCACTCGACGAAGCCGCTCCGGTGCCCCCAGAGCCGGAACCGATCTTCCTCGAACCAGAGCCGCTCCCCGACCCCGAGCCCGAACCCGAACCGGAGCCGCTCCCCGAACCCGAGCCCGAGCAGGAGGCCGAACCCCAGCCGGCCCGCTCGGGCGCCGGTCCCAAGCCCCCGCCTCCGTGGCGGATCGGCCGGGCGGCCGAAGCCAGGCCGGCCAAGCGACCCGTAGCAGAGCCGAGCGGACCCATCGAAGCCGCCCTGGCTGCCGAACGGATCGCCTTCTCCAAGCCCGAGCTCTCGGCCGCAGCCCGGAGCGGCGCGCTACGCCCGGGGCGGATCGCCGACGACGAGCCGTCGGCGGCCACATGGCGCTCGCGCCCTCGCCAGCGCCGCCTGCGGCGATCCAGCCCTGCTCCCGAACCGGTCGACGGGTCGACGACCGGGTCCCGCTCCGACGCGCCGTCCCCCGACGGCGACGCCGCTGCGGGCCCACCGCCGCAGCTTCCGCCCACGCCCGAGCCTGCCACCGACCCCGAGCCCCCCA
>JBFJYB010000311.1:0-3644 GCA_041622835.1 Acidimicrobiales bacterium
CCGGCCCGGCTGTAGAGCGCGACCCCCTGTGACGTCGTGACCCCGGCAACGAGGCACTTCGCCTCGACCCAACGCACCGCAGCCTGGATGAGGCCGTCGGTCTCGCCGACGATCCGCATCGGGCCCGAGATCAGCTTGCGGTAATCGCTGTGGCGGGGCCACTGGCCCCGGTTGTCCCACCGCTTCGGCACGTTCCACAGGGGCAGCACGTTGTAGGCAAGGTGATTGTGGAGCTCGATCAGGCCGGGGAAGATCGTGCCGCCGGTCTTGAGCGGTCGTAGCCCGCGGAACTCCGGCGGGGGCGGCGTGGACGCCGGCTGGACGGCGACGATCCGCCCCCCTTCGATGTAGATCCGGCCGCTGGGGATGCCGTCGCCGGGTCCGGTCATCGGCTCGATGCGCCCGTCGAGCACCCACTTCTCGCCCTCCAGCGGGTCGAAGGCCACGTCAGTCATGGTCGGCCACCGCGGCCAGCTCGCCGGCGTCGAGCGGGTCCGACCCGGTCTCGAAGACCCATTGCGGCTGGAGGTACTTCCGCAGCCGCTGCGATCCGTTGGACGGGCGGGTCGCCCGAGTGCCAGAGGTTCCCCACCATCGAAGCGTTCCGTACGGCAGGTCGCGTCGCGGGATCTGTCCCCGACTGCCGTCGTAGGTGAACGAAGCGGCCGCGTCGCGGTCGTAGTCGAGCTGCGAGAGCGCGGCCAGGGCGGCGTTCCAGTCGGCCGTCGCGTCGCGGCCGTGCCACGCCGGCAGCTCGACGAGCTCGAGGCTCGAGGGGCGTACGTTGGGCGCGAGTCGGCGGGCCATGGGTCCCATCGCGAGCAGAACCTGCTGCCTGCGGTTGGCGGCGACGACGCGTTCGAGGATCTCGGCGTAGACCTTCACGACCTGGGGGTCGTCGACGATGGCATTGCGCGTCCCCCGGGAGAGCCCGAGCACGTCCACGGGGAGCACGCGCAGGATCAGGTAGCTGTCGACCAGGCCCATTGCCTCGAGGAACTGTTGGAACCGCTGGCCGGCCTCGCCCGTCAGAGCCCGGCCCGTGAACAGATCGTCGTCGGAACGCTGATCGGCCAACACGATCGCCGACGCGCGACGGGGCCGGCCTCGGTAGAACCCGGCCAACCCATAGCCGGGGTCGATGGTGGCGCCGAGCGACGCGAAGTCGGGCCACTCGTACCCCGGCACCGACCCGGAGAGGAGCCGAGCGAAGCTGGGGTCGGGCCCCCGGTCGTAGTGGCGATAGTCGGCGACCGGAGGTTCGTAGGGCACGTCACCGACGCCGTCGGAGTAGCCCTCGCTGGAACCGAGCCGTGCCTGCGGATAACCCGTCGTCGACGAGTTCGATCCGGAGCCGGCCGCCAGCTGGATGCCACGCTGGTCATCGGTCCGGGTGCTCGTGGTGGCACCCCGTCCGAGCGACGCCGAGATCCCGAACGGCAGGTCGCGGCGTGGGATGGGGGCCGCGACGTACTCGAAGTCGGACACGGGGACCCTCACCCCGCCGTCGTCGGGTGGGAGCCAGCCGGGGTCGGCGTCGGCCCATGCATGGACCTGGGCGACGAGGGAGCGGAACGCCTCGATCACCGCCTCGCTCCGGGTGCCTCGAGCCGCGCCCGGGTGGATGACGCCGACGACCTTCGTGGCGGCGCCGAGCACATGACCGTCGGCGGTCGTGAGATCCTCGATCCCGTCCGGACACGACCCGCCGCGGCTCTCGATCCACGACTGGACGGACTCCTTGGCCGCGTTGCCGACTGCGATGACCAGTCGGAGGTCGTTGCGATCGATCACGTAGTCGAGGATCTCGTGGCGCTGTTGGCGAACGGGCGACGCTGGGTCCTGGGCCAGCCAGCGGATCCCGGCCCCTGAGTACTGCTGAAAGATCGGATAGACGAACGTGTTCAGGAAGAGGTACGAGCGGGTGATCCCGATGTGGTTCAGGACGTTCTGCAGCCGCGCTCCGCTGCTGCCGGTGAACGACCGGTGGGAGAGGGACTCGTCCGACGCCCCCTCCTGGCCGACGACCAACACCTTCACCTGGTCGTCCGAGAGCCGCCCCCGGTAGTACATGGGCCCGAAGTGCCAGCGGAACTTCTCGAATCCCATCACCGCCTCGCCCAGCCCGCGATAGTTCGGGGTCTCGCTGAAGAGGCGCGGCCACTTGCGGTTGCGCGGCGGACCCGGGTCGAACTCCCACATGTCGCCGCGGTCATTGCCCATGGAGTGCTCCCGGAGGTCGCCAGCCTCTCCGAACGCCCGATTCGTCGTTGCCGGATCGAGCGGGCATGGCCACCCTAGGTCCGCGAGCGCCGAGGGCGCCACGATTGTTGCGTCCTGGGGAGTCTCTGCCGCGAAGCGCTGCAACCATGGCTGCGTGCGCGCGCCCATCCATGTCGGGGAAACCGACACCTCGGAGGCGGCAGTACGAGGACGGCGGCCTGTTCGGTCGACCGCCGGAGCTCTCGTCGCCGTGGTTGCACTGGTGGCGGTGGCCTGTGCCGGCGAGGGCTCGGGCCCCCCGGTCGCCGCGCCCGCACCCACCGAAGGCGCGGCCGTCGCCGGGCCGTCGCCGACACCCACCCCCACCCCCACACCGACACCGACACCGACACCGACACCGACACCGACACCGACACCGACACCGACACCGGTCGTGGCGGCCGTCCCGTGCGTCGACGGGTCCGCCGGCGGGTTCGGGTGCCTGAACGTCGGGCTCGAGGCCCAGCTCACCATCGCCGAGCTGGGCGGTCGGAACCCGGATCGGCTCACCGACGTCTGGGGGTGGACCGACCCGGCGACCGGGGCCGAGATCGCCATCGTCCTCAGCTCGTTCGCGACGGTCTTCGTCGACGTGACCCGACCCTCCGAGCCGGTGGTGCTGGCCCGGCTCCCGAGCCCCAGCGCGGTCAGCGACATCCTCCCGCCCCGCGACGTGAAGGTGTACCGCGATCACGCCTACGTGGTCGGCGAGAGCCCCGGCCACGGCCTCCAGGTGCTCGATCTCACCGCCCTGCGGGAGCTGACCGAGTCCCCGGCGGTGCTGGTCGAGACCGCCAGGTACTCGGGCTTCTCGACCGCTCACAACCTGGCGGTCAATCCCGAGTCCGGCTTCGGCTACGTCGCCCGGTCCGACGCCTGTCCGGGCGGGCTCCACATCGTCGATCTCGCCGATCCGGCGGCACCGGCGCCGGCGGGCTGCTTCGCCACCGGCCGGACCCACGACGTCCAGTGCGTCGACTACGCCGGCCCGGCGGTCGCCTTCCGAGGTCGCGAGCTCTGCTTCGGATCGAACGAGACCTTCGTCGCGGTGTCCGACGTGACCGACAAGGCGGCCCCCGTCCTCGTGTCGGCCACGACCTACGACGGGGTCGGGTACACCCACCAGGGCTGGTTGACCGAGGACCATCGCTACTTCCTGGTCGGCGACGAGTTCGACGAGATGCAGCAGGGGCACGACACCCGCACCTGGGTCTTCGACGTGGCGGACCCGGCCGCGCCCTCGCCGGTCGGCTTCTACCAGGCCACGGTCCCCGCGGTCGACCACAACCTCTACGTCGTCGGTGACCTCGCCTACCTGGCCAACTACCGCTCAGGGCTGCGCATCGTGCGGCTCGACGACCCCGCGACCGCGTCGCTGACCG
>JBFJYB010000312.1:0-3585 GCA_041622835.1 Acidimicrobiales bacterium
GCTTGTAGCGGCGGGCCTCGGCCTGGAAACGGGGCTGGTCGGCGATCAGGTCCGGGTCACCGAGGCTCGCCTCCACGTCTTCGAACTCGCGCTGGAGCGCCTGCAACCGTGAGAAGAGATCGGAGGCAGAGTCCTCCGACGCAGAGTCCTCGGACGCAGGGTTGTCAGGCACAGGAGCCAGGGTAACCGTCGCCCAAATTGCGACGCTGAGCGGTGCCAGAAGCCCGCCGAGAGTCGCAATTTCGGTGGTGGGTCCGCCCGTGGGGCTAGTCGCTCTTGGGCTTGCCCTTGCGGCGGCCGTAGCGGCGCTCGAAACGCTCGACCCGACCGGCGGTGTCGACGATGGTCATCGTGCCGGTGTAGAAGGGATGGCTCTCGCTCGAGATCTCGACCTTGGCCAGCGGGTACTCGTTGCCGTCCTCCCACTCGGTGGTCTCGTCGGTCTCGATCGTCGACCGGGTGAGGAACGAGCTGCCCGAGGAGATGTCGAGGAACACGACCGGGCGGTACTCGGGGTGGATGTCGCTCTTCATGGTGGACCGGAGCCTAGCGGTGGGCGCTTCGCGACTTGCGCGAACAGGCGCAAGTCCTTCGCCGGATCTGCGCCTACCGGCGCGTCTCCTAAGCCCCCACCGGGCCCTTCGCGACCTCGGACAGGAACTCGTTGTTGTTGGCGAAGGTCTTGAGCCGGTCGATGAGCAGCTCGAGCCCGGCCGCCCCGCCGCCGTTGCCGTCGGAGGCCAGCCCCGACAGCACCCGGCGCAGCTTCCAGACCTGCTGGAGCTCCTTGCGCTCGAACAGGAGCTCCTCGTGGCGGGTCGACGACGCGTCGACGTCGATCGCGGGGTAGATGCGGCGCTCGGCCGTCTTGCGATCGAGACGCAGCTCCATGTTGCCGGTGCCCTTGAACTCCTCGAAGATCACCTCGTCCATCTTCGAGCCGGTCTCGACGAGCGCGGTCGCCAAGATGGTGAGCGAGCCGCCCTCCTCGACGTTGCGGGCCGCGCCGAAGAACCGCTTGGGCGGGTACAGCGCGCCGGAGTCGACGCCGCCGGACATGATCCGGCCGGTGGCCGGCGCAGCCAGGTTGTAGGCCCGCGCCAGCCGGGTGATGCCGTCGAGGATGATCACGACGTCCTCGCCCCGCTCGACCATGCGCTTGGCCCGCTCGATCGTGAGCTCGGCGACCGCGGTGTGCTCGTCGGAGGGACGATCGAAGGTGCTGGCCACGACCTCGCCGCGGAGCAGCCAGCGACGCATGTCGGTGACCTCCTCGGGCCGCTCGTCGACCAGCAGCACCATCACCTTGACCTCGGGATGGTTGACCTCGATCGACCGGGCGATCTCCTTCATGATCGTGGTCTTGCCCGCCTTCGGCGGGGACACGATGAGGCCGCGCTGGCCCTTGCCGATCGGGGAGATGAGGTCGACGATCCGCGCCGTCATGTTGGCGGGGTCGTCGTCGCGTTCGAGCCTCAGCTTCTCGTCGGGGAACAGCGGCGTGAGGTCCTCGAACCGCGGCCGGACCTTCGCCTTCTCCGGGTCGAGACCGTTCACCGTGTCGAGGCGCAACAGCATCGGGTTCTTCTCGTTGCGCCCGGCGGGACGGGAGCCGCCCTTCAGCCTGTCGCCCCGGCGCAGGGCGAACTGACGGACCTGCTTGACCGAGACGTAGACGTCCTCCTTGGAGGGCAGGTATCCCCTGGTGCGGATGAAGCCGTAGCCCTCGTCGCGCAGGTCGAGGTACCCCTCGACGTCGACGGGCTCGCCGTCCCACGACTCTTCGGGGCGGTCGCGCTCACGGCCGCGCCGGCGACGCTTGCGGTTGCCGGGCTCGGGCTGGGACTGGTCCTGGCGGTTCCGCTGACCACCCTGCTGGCCACCCTGCTGGCCACCCTGGCCCCGGTTGCCGGCACGCCCGCCGTCCTGCTGGCCACCGCGGTCGCGACCCGACTGCCGCCTGCCCTTGCCGTCCCCGCCGCCCTTGCCTTCGGGCGCACCGTCGGACGGGGCGTCGGTCTCGCCGTCGGCCTGCTCCTCGGTCTTGCCGTCGGGCTGGTCCCCGGCCTTGTCGTCGGCCTCGTCCTCGGTCTTGGCGTCGCCGTCGGCGTCGCCGGGCCCGCCGTCGCCGGCTCGATCACCGGTGCCCTGGGCCTCGGATCCGTTGCCGTTGGCGCCGTCGGCCACCCCGGCCAGCTCGAGGATCATGTCGACGATCTCGGACTTGCGGGCTCGCGAGCCGGGCTTGCCGCCCATCGCGACCGCGATGGTGTGCAGCTCTTCTCGGTCCTTGCGTTGCAGCGTCGACCGCCGCAGTTCACTGGTTTCCATCGAGGAAACACCTCGTTTGCTATGGGACCGGTCTACCGGTCCGGTACGTCCGCCGCCTGGCCGCAGCCGGGCGCAAACCGTGGAAGTCGCCGTCCACCCCGCCGCCACGATGTGACCTGTGCCACACGCGGGAGCAACACGCGGCGACCGCGGTCGTGAGGCGGATGGCCGTCGAACCGCTACCGAACAGATCGTTTGGCTGGTGCCGATGTTTCGTGCCTGGGCGGAGCGGTCCCCGTCGACGACGAGACGATGGTACTCAACATCGCACCGATACGACAACATCCCGGTCGGCCGAGAAGCGGGCGACGTTAGGACGCGCCGATGAGCGAGGCCAGCAACCCGTGCCCGGGTTCGGGCTCGAGGTGGGCGACGCCGGCCTCGGTGTAGCGGCCTCCCGGGCCCACCCGGGCCGAGTCCACCGCGACGTAGGGGACCGCGTCGCGGGTGTGGGTCCGCTTGACCAGCGGGGTCGCGTGGTCGGGGAGGATGAGCATGCGCCAGGGCCCGAGGCCGTCGAGCCCGACCACCAGGTCGGCCAGGATCCGCCGGTCCCAGTTCTCGAGGCTGCGCACCTTCTCGTCGACGTCGCCGGCATGGCCGGCCTCGTCGCTGGCCTCGACGTGGATCACGTAGAGGTCGGCGCCCGCCTCGAGCCCGGCCAGTGCCGCGTCCCGCTTGCCCTCGTAGTTCGTGTCGTACCACGCAGTGGCCCCCTCGACGTCGACCACGTCGAGTCCCGTGAGCCGGCCCAGGCCGCGCACCAGGTCGACCGCGCTCACGATCCCGCCTTCGACCCCGTGGTGGTCGCGGAACGCCGGCAGGTCGGGTCGGCGTCCCTGGCCCCACAACCAGATCTGGGTCGCCTCCATCGGCAGACCGGCCAGCACGGCGCGCGAGCGCTCCATCAGGGCACACAGCTCGGGCCCGCCCGGGCCCACCGGCGCCACCGCCGGCGACCCGGTGATGTCGTGAGGCGGGATGCAGGTTGCGCCCAGCCAGGCGTCGGGGGCGACGAGGATGTGGCGGAACCCGACACCGGGATGGAACGACACGTCGCCTCCGAGCTCGCCCTGGAGGGCCTCCATGGCGCGCCGCCCCAGTTCGCGGTCGGGGTGTCCTCCCGTGAAGTCGAGCATCGTGCCGTCGTCGCCGACGGTGACCAGGTTGCACCGGAACGCGATCTGGTCGGGCGCCAGCTCGAGCCCCATCGAGGCCGCTTCGATCGGCGCCCGCCCGGTGTGGTGGACCGCC
>JBFJYB010000313.1:0-3568 GCA_041622835.1 Acidimicrobiales bacterium
CGAGGCGCGCCGCGACGAGATCGTCGAGAAGATGAAGGCCGCGGTGGAGGCCACGCCGGTGGGCGCCGCCACCGACGAGGGCGCCATGCTCGGCCCGCTCGTCAGCGAGGTGCAGTGGGACCGGGTCCAGGGCTACATCCAGCAGGGCATCGACGAGGGCGCCACCCTCGTCACCGGCGGCACCGGCAAGCCCGAGGGCCACGAGGTCGGGTACTTCGTCAAGCCGACCGTCTTCGCCGACGTCTCCAACGACATGACCATCGCCCAGGAGGAGATCTTCGGGCCGGTCCTGTCGATCATCGGGTACCGCAGCGAGCAGGAGGCCGTCGACATCGCCAACGACAGCCCCTACGGCCTCTCGGGCGGCGTGTGGTCGTCCGACGAGGACCACGCCGTCGCCGTCGCCCGCCAGATCCGCACCGGGCAGGTGAGCATCAACGGCGGCGGGCTGAACATCGAGGCGCCCTTCGGCGGCTACAAGAAGTCGGGCAACGGCCGCGAGCTCGGCCACTACGGCATCGAGGAGTTCCTCGAGGCCAAGGCGCTCAACTTCTAGCCGCGGACCGTCGATGCCCGAGTTCGCCACCCGGCTCGCCGCCGAGCGCCCCGACGAGATCGCGATCCGCGATCCGGCGCAGGCGCTCGGGTGGGCCGACGTCGGCGAGGCGCTCGACCGGGTCGCCAACGCGGTCCTCGCCCACGACCTGGGCCCGTCACGCCGGATCGCGGTGTTCGCCGAGAACGCGGTCGAGACCGCGCTCGCTCACCTCGGCGGCCTGCTCGGTGGGGCGTCGACGGTGCCGGTCAACTTCCACCTGACCGGCGACGAGGCCGCCTACATCCTCGCCGACTCCGGCAGCCGGATCGTCTTCTGCGGGCCGGCGACAATCGACCGTGCCGTCGTCGCGGCCTCGGCGGCGGGCGTCGACACCGTCGTGGCCTGGGGCGCGTCGCCGAGCGCGGCCACGCCGTGGGCCGACTGGTTGGCAGCATCGACCCCCGGGGCGCCGCCGCTCGACATCGAGCCCCGCCCCAACCTGCTGTACACGTCGGGCACGACCGGCCGACCCAAGGGCACCGAGCTGCCGCCGACGATGTTCGCCGGCGGCGTCACCATGGGCGAGCACATCGAGGCGCTCCAGAAGAACCCCTTCGCCGCCTTCGGGACCCACCTCGTCGTCGGGCCCATGTACCACACCGGTCCGCTGTCGGGGATGCGGCTGCTGGTGGCTGGCGTCCCGTCGGTCGTGCTCGACCGCTTCGACGCCGAGGCCACGCTGGCCGCCATCGACGAGCACCGCACCGAGAGCGCGGTCATGGTGCCGACCCACTTCGTGCGGCTGCTGGCGCTGCCCGACGAGGTGAAGGCCCGCTACGACGTGTCGTCGATGAAGCTGGTGGCCCACACCGGAGCCACGTGCCCGGTCGACGTCAAGCGGGCGATGATCGACTGGTGGGGGCCGATCTTCGTCGACGCCTACGGCGCCAGCGAGGTCGGCACGACGTGCTCCATCACGTCGGAGGAGTGGCTGGAGCACGAGGGGTCGGTGGGGCGGGCCATCCCGCCGTTCACGGCCATGATCCTCGACGACGACGGCAACGAGGTCCCGCCCCACACCGAGGGCCGGCTCTTCTTCCGCGACGAGACCGGTCGGGGGGTCGTCTACCCCAACGACGCCGAGAAGAGCGCGGCCGCGCACATCGCCCCGGGCGTGTTCACCCTCGGCGAGATCGGCTACATGGACGCCGACGGCTACGTGTACGTCACCGACCGCTTCTCGGACATGGTCGTGTCGGGCGGCGTGAACATCTACCCGGCCGAGGCCGAGCACGTGCTGATCGAGCATCCCGGCGTGGCCGACGTGGCCTGCATCGGCGTCCCGCACCCCGAGATGGGCGAGGAGCTGAAGGCGCTGGTCGTTCCCGAGGACCCCGACGGCGCGCCGACCGCCGACGAGCTGATCGCCTACTGCCGCGAGCGCCTGAGCCACTACAAGTGCCCCCGGTCGGTCGACCTGGTCGACTCGGTCGACCGCACGACGATGGGGAAGGTGAACAAGCGGAAGCTCCGGGCGCCGTACTGGGAGGGGGTCGCACAGTGACGGGTGAACTGCGGCATCACCGGCCATCTGCGCGCGAGGAGGCACCGCCGACGAGCCGCAGCGACAGCAAGGTGAACAAGCGGAAGCTCCGGGCGCCGTACTGGGAGGGGGTCGAGGCGTGACCGGCGAGCGTTCCGAGGAGGTGGTGCTGGTCGACGACCCGCTCGAGCGGGTGCGGCGCTTCACGCTCAACCGGCCCGAGAAGCGCAACGCGCTCAGCAACGACCTGCGCGAGGCGCTGTTCGCCGGCCTGCGCGCCGCCGACGCGGATGCCGACGTGTCGGTCGTGGTCATCCGTGGGGCGGGCCCGTGCTTCTCGGCCGGCTACGACCTGAGCGAGGGTCCGCGCCCGGTCGAGCGGGCCAGCGCGAGGAACGACGGGTGGTGGCCCCGCCACGTCGTCGCCAACTGGTTCGAGATGTGGGACATGGCCACCCCGATCATCGGCCAGGTCCACGGCTACTGCCTGGCCGGGGGCAGCGAGCTGGCCGCAGCCTGCGACCTGCTCTACGTCGCCCACGACGCCCAGATCGGCTACCCGCCGGTCCGGCTGATGTCGCCACCGGACACCCAGTGGCAGACCTGGTTCCTCGGCCTGCGGCGGGGCATGGAGGCGCTGCTGACCGGTGACCCCATGAGCGGCGACGAAGCGGTGGCCGGTGGCTTCGCCAACCGCGCCTTCGCCGCCGACGACCTCGACGCCGGTGTGCTCGCCGTCGCCGAGCGGATCGCCAAGGTGCCGCTCGAGCTGCTCACGATCAACAAGCGAGCGGCCCACCGGGCGATGGAGGCGGCCGGCATCCGCGAGGGGATCCGGGCGACGACCGAGCTCCAGGCGCTGGCCTTCCACCAGCAGTCGTCGCGTGAGTACCGGGAGGGCTTCCGCGACCGGCCCGTGCGCGAGCAGCTCTCCCGCCGCGACCGCCAGTTCGGCGATTACCGGGAGACCGCGACCGAGGACGGGGAAAGCTAGCACAGCGATCGGCGGGTTCCTGGCCAGCATGTTCCAGTCTCGTGTCGCGTATTGACTGGTCAATTAGGGCCTGCTTCACTGACCCATCGTCCGTGCGATCCCGCGGGCGCGAACCGGATCGCCGCCGTCGCGCGGCTGTCGAGTCCACTACGAGGGGGAGAACCTTGTTGACATCCAAGAGCAAGCTGCTGCGGCTGCTTGCAGTGCTGTTCGCACTGACGCTCGTAGCTGCCGCGTGCGGTAGCGACGACGAGGGCGAGGGCGACGTCGCCACCGAGGAGGTCGCTCCCGAGGAGGAGGCCCCCGAAGAGGAGGCCCCCGAGGAAGAGGCCCCCGAAGAGGAAGCCCCCGAGGAAGAGGCCCCCGAAGAGGAAGCCCCCGAGGAAGACGCCCCGGAGGAGGCGGCTGGCGAGCCGCTGAAGATCGGCTTCCAGAACCCCGAGGGTGACCCGAACGGCTCGTTCCCCGAGTACTCGCTGGCCGCCCAGGCCGC
>JBFJYB010000314.1:0-3556 GCA_041622835.1 Acidimicrobiales bacterium
CTGGTGCTGCCGCTCGGCGCGGTCGAGCAGCACGGCCCGCATCTGCCGCTCAACGTCGACCTCACCATGGCGACGTGCTTCGCCGACGCGGTCGTCGACGCTCGGGGCGACGAGCTCGACCTGTGGCTGCTGCCCCCGCTGGCCATCACCAAGTCCAACGAGCACGCATGGTCGCCCGGCACCATGTGGCTCTCGCCCGAGACCCTGCTCGCCGTGCTCCGCGACATCGGGCGCTGCGTGGCGACGACGGCCGCCCGGCGCCTGGTCTTCCTCAACGCCCACGGCGGCAACACCACCCTGCTGAACGTGGCGTGTCGCGAGCTGCGGCTCGAAACCGGGCTGCTGACGTTCCTGATCCACCCGTCGGTCCCGCCGGCCTACGGCGGCACCGGGAACCCGGCCGAGCACGGCATGGGCCTGCACGGCGGGATCGGCGAGACGTCGCTCATGCTCCACCTGCGTCCGGAGCAGGTCGACATGTCGAAGGCGGTCCGCAACCTGCCCGACTGGATGCTCGAGAACACCTACGCCCGCTTCGGCGGCCCCGTGCAGTTCGGCTGGACCACCGCCGACTTCGGTCCCGACGGCCACGTCGGAGACCCGACCCTCGCCACCGCCGAGGAGGGGGCCCGCCTGTTCGCCCAGACCGTCGACCTGCTCGGCGACCAACTGGCCGAGATCGCGGTCTTCGACTTCCCCACCTAGGCGAGATACGCGGCGAGACACGCGGCCATGGGTGGCCGAGGCGAATCAGGGAGCGAGATACCGGCCGAGGTCGACGGGGGCGTAGGCGACCCGTTCGCCGTACTCGCGGCGCTCGCGCTTGTAGGTGGCGTCGATACCCACCTTGGTGCTGATCCCCCGCTGGTCGGCGGTCGGGTCCATCTCGTGGCCCTGCGCCGCCGGCACCGTGAAGACGTCGTCGGGCCACTGGACGCGATTGGTGAGCGCCCACTGGATCTCCGACGGCTCGTGCAGGTCGACGTCGCGATCGACGACGACCACGTTGCGGACGTTGATGTGGGCGGCCATGGCCGCCATGGCCAGGTTCCTCGGTGTCCCGGGGTTGTCGCGGTCGATCTGGACGATCGCCAGGAACCCGTTCCCGTACGGGGGGATGTGGACGTCGGCGTGGGGGTCGAGATGGCGGACGAACCGACGCAGCAGCGGCTCCCGGGGGAGCACGTTGCCGATGTAGATGTGCTCGTACCAGCCGGGGATGATCGTCTGGTAGATCGGATCGTCGCGCCACGAGATGGCAGTCACCTCGACCGTCGGGCTGTTCCACGGCTCGCCGTGGTAGCCGTGGAACTCGGCCAGAGGCCCCTCCATCCGCCGCTCGGCCGGCAGGATGTGACCCTCGATCACCACCTCGGCGGCGGCCGGGATGTCGATGTCGACGGTGGTGCCCCGACACACCTCGATGCCATGCCCCCGGATCGCGCCGGCGATGAACAGCTCGTCGACCGGCGTCTTGATGCCGGCGGCGATCATGACGGCCGGGTCGAGGCCGATGGCCAGCGCCACCGGGAACGGGTCGTCGGGCCGCTCCCGCGACTTCCAGAACGTGCCGACGTCGCGCCATTCGTTGGTGTTGAACCCGAACGTGGTGGGCCCCATGCGCAGCATCCGGTTGTACGACAGGTTTCCCCGCCCGCCGATCGGGTCCTTGGTCACGGTCACCGCGCCGGTGATGAACGCACCGCCGTCGCCACGCGAGTGGGTGGGGATCGGCAGCGTCCCCGCATCGAGATCGGCCCCGCTGACGTGGTTGTCGTGCCAGGCCGCCGTGTCCACTTGTATCGGACCGATGCCGTTCTCGGGCTCGAGCACCCGCTCCATCACGTCGATGATCTCGCCCGGCGCGCAGCCGAGGGCGAGGGCCGCCCGCCGGTGCGAGGCGACCCCGCCGGAGAAGATCGGCCACGGGCTGCCCTCGACCGACTCGAACAGCCCGGCGCCGGTGTCGGTCCGCTCGAGGGCCGCGGCCACGTCGGCCAGCTCGTGCTCGAGCGACACGGTCCGTCGCACCCGGGCCAGCTGCCCGGCCCGGTCGAGGAGATCGATGTAGCTGCGGAGGTCGTGGACGCCCGTCACGGGCGCAGCCTAGTTCGAGCCACGGTCTCGGCTCGCCGGCCCCGTGCGCATCGCGGCTGTAGTGTTCGGGCGCGCGCTGCTAATGTCCGGCGTCGTATGGGAGGGGCGTAGATGGTCTCCACGTCGGGGGTTGGCGCAGCCACCGCGACGGCGCTCTCGTTCGACCGCATCGGGATGATCTTCCCCGACGGCACCGAGACGCTCATCGACATCAGCTTCGACGTCGGCCGCGGCGAGTTCGTCACGGTCGTCGGGCCGTCGGGGTGCGGCAAGTCGACCCTGCTCAAGATCGCCTCCGGGCTGCTCGAGCCCACCAGCGGCACCGTCGCGGTCGACCGTGACCGGCTCGGATACGTGTTCCAGGACGCGACTCTGCTCCCCTGGCGGACCGTCCAGCAGAACATCGAGCTGTTGCCCGAGCTGCACGGCATCCCCAAGGCCGAGCGGACCAAGCTCGCCCTCGACGCCATCGAGCTGGTGGGGCTGCGGGGCTTCGAGCACCACTACCCGAAGGCGCTGTCGGGCGGCATGAGGATGCGGTGCTCGCTGGCCCGCACCCTGACCCTCGAGCCGCCGGTCTTCCTGTTCGACGAGCCGTTCGGCGCGGTCGACGAGATCACCCGCGAACGGCTCAACGAGGAGACCCAGAGCCTGTTCCAGCGCGAGGGGTTCGCGGGGCTGTTCATCACCCACTCGATCGGCGAGGCCGTCTTCATGTCCACCAAGGTGCTGGTCATGTCGGCCCGGCCGGGACGGCTGGTCGCCGAGTTCGACGTCCCGTTCGACTATCCGCGCCAGCCCGAGCTGAGGTTCGACCCTGCCTTCGCCGAGCTGAGCGGCCAGGTCTCGCTCACCCTCAGGGGGGCCCACTCGTGACCGTCGCCGACGAATCCCAGCGGACCATCGGCACGCCCGTCGACGACGACGTCGAGACCGTCGACCCTGACGACGCTCCGGTCGTCACTGCCAAGCGCGAGTCGGTGCTGATGGTGCTCCTGCCGCCGATCGTGCTCGGCGGGTTCCTGGTGGGCTTCTGGTATTTCATCAGCTACGTCGTGCTCGAGGAGCGGCGCCGGTTCCTGCTCCGTCCGCCCCACGAGGTCATCGAGGTCGGCTTCCTCGACTGGGACAACTTCAGCGAGATCCTCGAGGCGCTGTGGTCGAGCACCCGGGTGGCCATGGTCGGGCTCCTCATCTCCATCCTGATCGGGTTCACCCTCGCCATCATCATGAGCCAGGCTCGGGTCTTCGAGCGGGCGCTGTTCCCGTTCATGGTCACCTTGCAGGCGGTGCCGATCCTCGCCCTCGTGCCGCTGATCTCGTTCTGGTGGGGAACCGGTCAGCGCAGCCGGGTCGTGGTGTGCGTGATCATCTCGCTGTTCCCGATCATCGTGAACACGCTGTTCGGGCTCCAGTCGGCCGAACGGGGCATGCACGACCTGTTCACGCTGCACCACGC
>JBFJYB010000315.1:0-3554 GCA_041622835.1 Acidimicrobiales bacterium
CACTACGGCGACCCCGCCGCCGAGGTCCGCAACACGAGGGAGCGAGTGGGCATCACCGACGTCACGCCGCTCGGCAAGCTCGACCTCCAGGGTCCCGACGTCGCCAAGCTGCTCGACCTGCTCTACACCAACGCGTGGACGAAGCTGGCCGTCGGCTCCGTCCGTTACGGGATCATGGGCGCCGAAGACGGCGTGGTGCTCGACGACGGGGTGACCGGTCGCCTGGCCGACGAGCACTACCTCATGACGACCACCAGCTCGGGGGCGGCCACGGTGTGGGAGTGGGTCGAGAACTGGCTCCAGACCGAGCACCCCGAGTGGCAGGTGCACGTCACGCCTGTGACGACCGGGTATACGAGCATCAACGTCGCCGGCCCGCACTCGCGAGAGCTGGTGGCCCGGCTGGTCGCCGACGTCGACCTCGATCCCGCGGCCTTCCCGTACATGCGGGTCCGCACCGGCACGGTCGCGGGGGTGGCCGACTGCATCATGTGGCGGATCGGGTTCACCGGTGAGCTGTCGTTCGAGCTGCACGTGCCGGCCGGCCACGGCCTGCACGTCTGGCAGTCGCTGCTCGACGCCGGTGACGATCTCGGTGTGGCGCCCTTCGGACTGGAGGCCCAGCGGATCATGCGGCTCGAGAAGGGTCACTTCGTGGTGGGCCAGGACACCGACGGCCTGACCAAGGCCCCGAGCACGGGCATGACCGCCCTGATCAAGCTGGACAAGGAGGACTTCGCCGGCAAGCCCGAGCTGGCCTGGGCCGTCGACGGGGAGGGGCCGCACTTGGTCGCGATCCAGCCGACCGACCCGACCGAGGTGCCGGCCGAAGCGGCGCAGATCGTCCGGACGGGCACGAACGAGATCATCGGGCGGATCACGTCGTCCCGGCTGTCGCCGACCCTCGGGAGGTCGATCTGCCTGGGTCAGGTGGCGGCCGCAGCCGCCGCGCCGGGCACCGTCGTGAGCGTGGTGATGGTCGACCGCCGCCGCATCACCGCCCGGGTGATGGAGCACCATGCCCACTTCGATCCCGAGGGGGAGCGGCTCCGTGGCTGACCCACTGGTCAACCCACCGGCCTTCGAGAGCCCGGTCGTCGCGGACTACACCGACGCAGACGGCGACCTGACCCTCACCGACATGTCGTCGGTGACCAAGCTGCTCGTGCGGGCCGGCGACGACACCGCTGCCGCGCACGATCTCGCGGTGGCGTTCGGCCGGACTCGGCCGGCGGGCGACGCGCTGATCTGCGGCCAGCGCCCCAGCGAGTGGATGGTGCTCGGCCCGGCGGGGGCGGCCGAGGCGGTGGTCGACAGCCTCGATCGCACCGGCCACGTGAGCGTCGTCGACCACACCCACGCCCGGGCCCTGTTCCGCCTGACCGGCGAGACCTCGACCCGGGTGCTGGAGAAGATCTGCAGCCTGGACTGGGCCGACGAGATGACGCCCGACGGTGCGGTCGTGTCGGCCTCGGTGGCCAAGGTCGTCTGCGACATCGTCCGCCACGACGGGGGCCGCGCGCGCTCGTACCTGATCGCCTGCGACCGTTCCTTCGGCCAGTACCTCTTCGACGCCATCGTCGACGCCGGTACCGAACACGCCCTCGCCGTCATCCCTCCCTCCCTGGATTTCTGACTGCTCAGGGCGCGCTGGCGCGCCGGAAGTAGTCAGAGATCCAGGGTGGGGAGGTGGTGGAGGGCGATGGCGACAGCGGTGGCCAGGTTCAGGCTCGAGACGCCGGGCCTCATGGGGATCTTCACGATCTCGTCACAGCGCTCGCGGGCGGCGTCGGAGAGCCCGTGGCGCTCGGTGCCGAACACGAGCAGTGACTCGGGCGCCAGCATCACCTCGGTGATCGGCCGGCCGCCAGGGTCCAGGCCGACCAGCGGGCCGTCCAGCTCGGCCAGCTCGGCCAGCTCGACACCGCCTCGGACGTCGAGGGCCCAGTGGAGTCCGGCCGAGCCCCGGATCGCCGCCGGCGACCAGACGTCGGCCGGACCGGTGGTACCCAGCGACCTGGCACCGAGCGCGGCGGCCACCCGGATGCTGGCGCCCACGTTGCCGAGATGTCGCGGATCCTCCAACACCACGCCCGGGCCCCCCATCGGACCGACCGCATCCGGCTTCCGGGCGACGCCGACGACGCCGGTCGGGTGTACCTCGCCGGCCAGCGTTCGCATCATGGGCTCGTCGATCGGCTCGGCCCGATCGAGGACGTCGAGCATGTCGGGCGCCAGGTCGGCGACCAGCGAGCGGGGCGCACCACCGCTCAGCACGAACACGTGCGTCAGATCCGCACCGAAGCGGGCGGCGTGCTTCACCGCATGGAACCCGGGAACCAGCACCGCCTCGCCCCGCGCGATGCCGCCGCGTACCTCGTCGAGCGCGGCCCGCGCGGCGCTCAGGGAACGCACACGTCGAACCCGAGGGCGGACGCCCGCTCGTTGACCCGCTCGAACGGGTCGACCGGGCTCAGCAGGCCCTCTGGTCCGCCCGATCTCACCTCGTCGATCGCGTCGGCGGCGAGCTCGAGATACTCGGCGTAGTCGTCGGCCAGCTCGGGAGGAGGAGACAGCTCCCGGAACTGGGCGAGCTGGAGCTCCAGATCGGCGACGAGCGTCGTGTGGAAGGCAGCCAGCGCCTCGGCGTCGGGCTGGATTCCGGCGAACACCTCCTCGCCCTGGGGGTCGAGCCGAGCCCGGGCGTCACCACAGATCTGGTTGGCCCCCTCCGCGAGCTCGTCGGCGGTGAGCGTCTCGGCGCCCGACCCACCATCGGACGAGCAGGCCGCCAGGCCCAGCGCCACCACGATGATCGTCACCACCGCCCGGTGAACTGCGGCTGCCCTGCCCCGTCGCGCCCCGGCCCCCATCTGTGCCTCCGTTCCGGCCCGTCGACTCGACACCGATCATCTCACGACCGACCCGCCCCCACTACCGCAGTGTCACTGGTCGAGGGGCGCCAGCTCGAAGTCGTCGCGGAGGGGCGCCAGCTCGAAGCCCTCCCAGGGAAACGGCGCCAGCTCGAAGTCGATCTCGGGGTCGAGAGCCGCCAGTTGGAACGCGCCGGCGGTGGCCGACGCAGCGGGCTGCGCTCCCGGCTCGTTGTCGGCGCCGTCCGTCGGGAGCCCGAGCAGCACTGCGCCCAGGACGCCGACGAAACCTGCCGCGAGCACCATCTGTCGAGGCTCCGGCACGGACCTGGGTATCGGACCCGGCGTCGAGATGCTGAAGCCGTCGCGCCCGATTCCCGCCCTTCTACCTACTGGAACCCGGCCCCTCCGTGCATTTCCGACTGCTCGGGCCCACCTGTTGGGCCGCAGCGGTCACAGATCCAGGGGGCGGGTGACTCGTAGGTGGGTGTCCGGGTCCGGTGCCTCGACGACCGACCGCTCGCCGTCGGGCCACTCGACCGAGACCCAGGTCACGGCCTCGTCCCCGAGCCCGAAGTGGGCGACGGCGGGATCGGCCGACAGGTAGCCGATGCCGCTGCGGATCGTGCGGGTCTGGAGGCCCGACTCGGTGGCGACGGTGACCCGCGCTCCGAGCGCCCG
>JBFJYB010000316.1:0-3544 GCA_041622835.1 Acidimicrobiales bacterium
CGATCCGCCAGTACGCCGGCTTCTCCACCGCCGAGGAGTCCAACGCCTTCTACCGCCGCAACCTGGCCGCCGGCCCGAAGGGGCTCTCGGTCGCCTTCGACCTCCCACCCACCGCGGCTACGACAGTGACCATCCGCGGGTCGGCGGCGACGTCGGCATGGCCGGGGTCGCCATCGACTCGATCTACGACATGCGGACGCTGTTCGACGGCATCCCGCTCGACACGACGAGCGTCTCGATGACCATGAACGGCGCAGTGCTCCCCGTGATGGCGCTGTACGTCGTGGCGGCCGAGGAGCAGGGCGTGGCGCCGGCCCAGCTCGCCGGGACGATCCAGAACGACGTCCTGAAGGAGTTCATGGTCCGCAACACCTACATCTACCCCCCCGGACCGTCGATGCGGATCGTGTCCGACATCTTCGCCTTCACCAGCCGCGAGATGCCGCGCTTCAACTCGATCTCGGTGTCGGGCTACCACATGCAGGAGGCGGGCGCGAGCGCCGATCTGGAGCTGGCCTACACGCTGGCCGACGGCGTCGAGTACCTGCGGGCCGGCATCGACGCCGGGCTCGGCATCGACGAGTTCGCTCCTCGGGTGAGCTTCTTCTGGGGCATCGGGATGAACTTCTTCATGGAGGTGGCCAAGCTCCGCGCCGCCCGGCTGCTGTGGGCCAAGCTCGTGGCCGACTTCGAGCCCGGCGATCCCAAGTCGCTGTCGCTGCGCACCCATTGCCAGACCAGCGGGTGGAGCCTCACCGCCCAGGACGTCTACAACAACGTGGTCCGCACGTGCGTCGAGGCCATGGCCGCGGTTCAGGGGCAGACCCAGTCCCTGCACACCAACTCCTTCGACGAGGCCCTGGCGCTGCCAACCGACGAGAGCGCCCGGATCGCCCGCAACACCCAGTTGGTGCTCCAGAACGAGACCGGGATCGAGCGCACCGTCGACCCGTGGGGCGGCAGCTACTACGTCGAGCGCCTCACCCACGACCTCGCCCACCGAGCGTGGGGTCATGTCCACGAGGTCGAGCAGGCCGGCGGGATGGCGGCCGCCATCGAGACGGGGATCCCCAAGATGCGGATCGAAGAGGCGGCCGCCCGGACCCAGGCCCGCATCGACTCGGGACGTCAGACCGTCGTCGGGGTGAACGCCTACCGCACCGACGAGGTCGGCGACGTCAACGTCTTGAAGGTCGACAACGCCGGGGTGCTGGCGGCCCAGGTCGAGAAGCTGGCCCGTCTGCGGGCCGAGCGCGACCCCGACGAGGTGGCGGCTGCGCTCGACGCGCTGACCGCCGGCGCCGCCTCCACCGAGGCCAACCTCCTAGAGTTGTCGATCCGGGCGGCTCGCGTCCGGGCCAGTGTCGGCGAGATGAGCCGGGCGCTCGAGAAGGTCTTCGGACGGCACACTGCACGGATCCGGTCGATCTCGGGGGTGTACAGCAGCGAAGTGGGGGAGCAGTCCGACACCGTGAGCCGCGTGCGCGACCTGGCGGCGGCCTTCGCCGACGCCCACGGCCGTCGACCGAGGATCCTGGTCGCCAAGATGGGCCAGGACGGCCACGACCGGGGTCAGAAGGTGATCGCCAGCGGGTTCGCCGATCTCGGATTCGACGTCGACGTCGGCCCGCTGTTCCAGACGCCGGCCGAGGTCGCTCTCCAGGCGGTCGAGGCCGACGTGCACATCGTCGGCGCCTCGTCGCTCGCGGCCGGGCACCTCACGTTCGTGCCGGCCCTGCGAGCCGAGCTGGCGACGCTCGGACGAGACGACATCCTGATCGTGGTCGGCGGGGTGATCCCGCCCGGCGACATCGACGAGCTGCACGCCGCCGGCGCGGCCGAGGTCTTCCCTCCGGGCACGGTGATCGCCGAAGCCGCCGAGCGGTTGCTTGCCCGGCTCGACCCCGCCCTGGGCTGAGCGCGTGGATCCTGAGCTCGACGACGGACCCGACGACACCGACCAGCTCTGCGCCGCGGTCCGGGCCGGCGACCGCACCGCCATCGGTCGGGCCCTCACGCTGGTGGAGAGCACGCGCGCCGAGCATCGGGCCGCGTCCCAGGCCGTGCTGCGGCGGCTCATGGCAGTGGCAGGACCCTCCCACCGGGTCGGCATCACCGGGGTGCCGGGTGCGGGCAAGAGCACGTTCATCGACACGTTGGGGACCTCGCTGACCGCACGCGGTCACCGGGTGGCGGTTCTGGCCGTCGACCCCACCAGCACCCGCACCGGTGGGTCGATCCTGGGAGACAAGACCCGCATGGCCAACCTGGCCACCGACGCCTCGGCCTTCATCCGGCCTTCACCCTCGGCCGGCACCCTCGGCGGCGTCACCCGCAGCACCCGGGAGTCGATCATCGTGTTCGAGGCGGCGGGCTACGACGTGATCCTGGTCGAGACGATCGGCGTCGGGCAGTCGGAGACGATCGTCGCCGACATGGTCGACTTCTTCCTGGTGCTGGCCATCAGCGGCGCCGGCGACGAGCTCCAGGGGATCAAGCGCGGGGTCCTCGAGCTGGCCGACATGGTGGTGGTCAACAAGGCCGACGGCGACAACGTCGTCGCAGCCCGGGCCGCCGCCCGCGCCCTGACCACCGCCCTGCGGCTGGTGGCGCCGGCCTCGCCGAGCTGGCAGCCCCCGGTGCTCACGTGCAGCGCGCTCGAGGGTGACGGCATCGATGCCGTCTGGAGCCAGGTCGAGCTCCACCGCCGGACCCTGCAGGACACCGGTGAGCTCGACGAGGTCCGCCGCGCCCAGCAGGTGCGCTGGATGTGGGCGCTGGTCGAGGCCCGTCTTCTCGACGCGCTCCATGCCCACGACCTGGTGGCCGCCCAGGTCGACGAGATCGAGCAGGCCGTTCGCGACAACCGGCTGCCGGCCACGGTCGCCGCCGATCGGTTGCTCGACGCGTTCTTGTCCTGAGCTCGTCCTGAGCTCGTCCTGAGCTCGTCCTGAGCTCGTCCTGAGCTCGTCTTGAGCTCGTCCCGAGCTATCCGGGCTTCGTCGTGATCGAGCCACAGGCCACGAACGGGCTGCCCCCGGCCGTTCCGGCGAGGCACGCTTCGGTGTCGCCGGCAGCGATGCCGGTGTCACGGATCCGGTAGTGGCCGACGTGATCGAGAATGCCGTCCCCGTCGACGTCCTCGACGTGTCCGCCTCCGTGAGCGGGCCGGGCGCCGTCGGGACCGAACGCCAACGTGGACGGATCCACCGTGGCCACGTCGAAGGAGCCCGAGCCGATGATGGCCACCGGGATCACGCCGTCGCCCTTCCCCTTCAGGTTGACCGGGTTGGAGTCGCTGCCCGGCTTGATGTCGATCTCGACGCCGAAGATGGTGTTGCTGAACCCCGGTTCGCTGTTTCGGAGCTCGCCGATGGCGACCACCGAGAACGAGCGCGCTCCAGCCGGCAGCTCGGTCACCGTCAGACCGAAGGTGTCGGGGCGCACGATGCCGAGGAGCCGACCCAGGTCGTCTCGCACCGCATAGGCGAAGGCCTCGGCTCCCGTCGGCGCGGGGTCCCAGGTGACGGTCGCGGCGTCGACG
>JBFJYB010000317.1:0-3535 GCA_041622835.1 Acidimicrobiales bacterium
CGCGACGGCCACGCCTACGTGTGCCGCAACTTCGCCTGCCAGGCCCCCGTCGACACCCCCGAGGCCCTCGAGACCCAGCTCGACGCCATCTGATCCCCCCTTGATCTATGACCGCTTGGGGCCCATGGCGTGGGCCTACGCGGTCACAAATGCAGGGCCGTCAGGCGGCGGCCTTCTCCAAGACGTGAACGCCGCAGCTCGAGCCGAGGCCGATGACGTGGGTGAGCCCAACCCGGGCCCCGTCGATCTGACGTTGGCCGGCCTCGCCGCGCAGGTGGGTCGCCACCTCGTAGATGTTGGCGATGCCGGTGGCGCCGATCGGATGGCCCTTCGACTGGAGGCCGCCCGACACGTTGACCGGCAGCCGACCGTCGCGGTGCGGAGCGCCGGAGTCGAGGAAGTCGGCCGCCCCACCCGTCTCGCACAGCCCGAGGTTGTCGTAGTGGACGAGCTCGGCGGTGGCGAAGCAGTCGTGCAGCTCGACCAGGTCGAGGTCCTCGGGGCCGACGCCGGCCTGCTCGTAGGCGGCCGTCGCCGCGTTCTGGGTCAAGGTGTTGACGTCGGGGAGCACCTGGCCCGACTCCGACCACGGGTCGCTGGTCAGCACCGACGCGCTGACCTTGACGGCACGCTGGCGCACCGCGGGGTCCATGGCCGCGAGCCGCTCGCCGGTCACCAGCACTGCCGCCGCCGCGCCGTCGACGTTGCCCGAGCACATCAGCTTGGTGTTCGGGTAGGCGATCATCTCGGCCTCTTTGATCTCGTCGAGCGAGAACGGCTTCTGGTAGGCGGCCAGCGGGTTGAGCGACGAGTGGCCGTGGTTCTTCTCGGAGATGCGGGCGAAGTGGTCGAAGGTGACGTTGCCCCACTTCTCGGCGTACTGCATCCCGACCTGGGCGAACACGCCCGGCATGAGCCCGGTTCCGAGGAAACCCTCGGCCGGCAGGACCGCGCCGTAGCGACCGCTCGGCTCGTAGACGTTGCGGTCACGGTCGACCGACGCCGGCGCACCCAGCAGCCCGGCACCGGACAGCTTCTCGACGCCGACCGCCAAGCCCATGTCGGCCTCGCCGGCCTTGAGCGCCATCAGGACCGTGCGGAAGGCGGTGGCACCGGTCGCGCAGGCGTTGGCAACGTTGTAGACGGGGATCCCGGTCTGGCCGATCTGCTTCTGCAGCTGCTGGCCGATCCCGGCGCCGGCATGGATCAGCGACCCCGCGGCCAGGACGTCCATGTCGTGGATGGTCACGTCGCCGTCGGCCAGCGCGCCGAGAGACGCCTCCGCGGCCAGGTCGATCACGTCCTCGTCGGGATGCTTGCCGAAACGGGTCATGCTCGTGCCCAGCACCCAGATGCTGTCGTCAGCCATCGTTCGTCTCTCCTGTCTCGTCCACCGACCGTTCAGGCCGGCGCATAGCCGAAGGCCACCGCTTCGGTGCCCTCGTCGTCGGTTCCCACCGCGAAGGTGGTGAGCTGCACCCGGGTGCCGAGGGTCGCGAAGTCGACGGCCTCGGGGTCGATGCCGACCAGGTTGGCGCGCACCGAGGTGCCGTCGTCGGTCTCCACGATGCTCGACACGTACGGCACCGGCACGCCCGGCATGGCCCGTCGCACCACGGTGAACGCGGTGACCCGACCCTCGTTGGCGACCGGGGTCGGCGCCAGCTCGGTCGCGCCGCACTTGGCGCAGGCGTTGCGGCGGTCGAAGTACCGGGCCCCGCAGCTCGTGCACTGGTTGGCGACGAGATGGGGGGATTCACCCAGACGGAGGTACTCGACCAACGGGATCTGCGCCACGCTCGACTCGCTCATGGCACCACGTTACGACCAGCCGCCGCGGTGGACGACATTGGCCAGCGGTCGGCGGCCCCGGGCCAACGAGCCGCTCGGCCGGTCGCCGGCCGCCGGGTAGCCCAGCGCCACCACCCCTATCGGACGCACCCCGGCCGGGACGCCCAGCTCGGCGAGCAATCGATCCTCGTTCCGGAAGATCCCGAAGAACAGCGCGCCCAGCCCGGCGTCGACCGCCCCCAGCAGCAGGATCATGGTGGCCATCGCCGTGTCGGTGTCCCAGTAGGGCACGGGCCACGGCCCGTCGCCGAGCCCGCTGGCCGCCTTGTCCGGCTCGCGGTAGCGGCGCCGGTAGGCCTCCTCGTCGCTCATCGGCAGGACCAGCACCGGAGCGTCGAGCAGGCCCGGCCAATCGAATCCCTCCCGATCCTCGACCGGGAGGGTGATGTTCCAGAACCGGCCGGTCTGGTCGGGGCCCTCGAGCACGAGAAACTGGGTGCCCTGGGTGTTCCCCGCCGACGGCGCCCGGCGCGCCGTGTCGAGCAGGCGATCGATCAGCTCGGGCGCGACCGGGGTCGGCTGGTAGCTGCGGACCATCCGCCGGCGGCGGACGAGGGTTTCGAAGGGGGTGGGGGCGCCGCCAGCGGCGGACACGTTCAGCCGAGCTTCTCCAGGGCCTCGGCCATGGCCCACCCGCAGGCGATCAACGAGTCGCCGCGCTCGCGGTCGAGGTCGGCGAAGAAGGCGACGACGGCCGCATCGGCCCGCTCGGGACGGAGGCTCTCGTGGTCGAGGACCCGGGGGATGTTGCCGTCACCTCGCACCCGGAAGGTCCGCTCGTCGTAGCGATCGGCCTCGATGCCGAACCGCTTGACCAGCCGTCGCCCCCAGGCCCGCTCCTCGCCGTTGGCCCGGTGGTCGGGTCTCGGCACGATGTGCTCGAGGGTCTTGTAGGCCTCGAAGCCGGCCGGGTCGTCGAACTGGGCCCCGACCAGCACGTCCTCGTCGGGGAACGCCATCAGCGCCCGGTGCAGCAGATCGTGGACGATGGCCCGCAGGACGGTGTCGCGCTTCGAGTTCCGGGCGATCGCCGCCAGGCCGACCAGCACCGCCGGCGTACCCCCGATGCGTTCGAGGGTCGAGAAGGTGAAGCCCTTGAGGCGACCGTCGTCGCGTGCCATCGCGATGAGCACCCACTCCTCGGCCTGCTTCGACAGGAAGCCGACCTCGTGGGGGTGGGGGCCATCGGCGCACAGATCAGCCAGCTCGGTGATCTCCGCATCGGTCAGCGCTGTGCAGTCCTTCGTCTCGACCTCGATGGCCATGGCCGCGTACCCCTACTCTTCGCCTCTCGAACCTCCCCTAGTCCACAGCGCGACGACCGGTTCCGCAACTCGTTCCGGCCTGCACGGCCGGCCCGGTTGTGCTAGGGCGCCGGCGCCCCTCAGACGATCACGCTGTCGGCTCCGAGCATCTCCCGCAGCTCGGCCACCAGACCGTTCTGGGCGTCGACCGAGAACTGCTCGGGGAGGCGCAGCACGGTCGTGGGACCCAGCTCGAGCAGGACCTCGGAGTCGCCGGGATGCCGCTGGAGCAGGTTCTTCAGCTCGTCGACCGAGTCGTCACGTAGGCCGTGGGTCGGCAGGCGCACCCGTAGGGTCTGCAGGCCCGTGTCGCCCGGCTCGAAGACCTCGATCTCGGTCGCCACCAGCTTCGGCACGTCCTCGCGGGCGTCGACCCGCCC
>JBFJYB010000318.1:0-3509 GCA_041622835.1 Acidimicrobiales bacterium
AGCTGGGTGTTGTCCTCGAACACGACCGGGTTGAACGGAATGCCCCGGGCGCCCATGACGGCGGTGAGGTTCAGCTCGGTGGTCGTACCCGACAGCACGCAGATGTTGGCGTCGGCCAGGTCCTCGAGAACCGTGAAGCCGGTGTCGGCGGGCACCATCATGCCCTGGCCGTCGTAGAACGTGGTGTGCAGGAAGTTGGCACCCTCGTTGCCGTCACGGGTGGCGGTCCACGTGGTGTTGCGGATCAGCACGTCGACCTCGCCCGACTGCAACGCGGTGAAGCGCGCCTCGGCGGTCAGCGGCAGGATCTCGAACGCGTTGGCGTCACCCAGCACGCCAGCCGCGACGACCTTGCAGAAGTCCACGTCGAAGCCGCTGAACTCCCCGGCCTCGTCGGCGATGCCGAATCCGGGCAGGGTGTCGTTCCCACCGCAGATCACGGTCCCGCGATCGCGCACGGCCTGGAGGCGGCCACCTTCGCCGGTCAGCTCGACCTCGTCGCCCTCGTCGCCCTCGTCGGTCGGCTCGTCGGCGGGCTCGTCGCCTTCGTCGGCGGGCTCGTCGCCTTCGTCGGTCGGCTCGTCGGCGGGTGCGTCCGCCGCCTCGCCGTCGTCACCGTCGTCGCTACCGCAGGCGGCGGCCACGAGGCCCAACGTCAGCACGATGGCAAGCACAAGAAGCCATCTGCGTGTGATCATTTCCCCTCCAAGGTCGTGCGCCGGCTGGTCACGGAGTGCGATCGGCGTGGGCGCGTGAATTCGTCGGGGCGCGACCTTAGCCCCCACCGGGCGGCTTGGAAACCAGGGGTGCGGCTCGTAACCCGACGGCAACACGGCGGTTCTTGACTTCGACGGAGGTGCGCCGCATAGTGACAAGTGTCACGTCGAGGTCGCTGACCAGGCGTGACGACAGGAGACAGAACCCAACTGGAGCGAGCAAGGAGGCGACCGTTGTCCCCGCCGAGCAGTCGACGCCAGCGAAGTCCTCCGGGTAACTGAAACCTCCACGCCGCCGCCACCGAGCCCGTCCCGCAGCTTTCTCTCGACCGCACACCCGTCTGCGGGTGTCAGGAGAAACAGGTGGAAAGCCTCGGCGGCCGCGTCGTGACCAGGCAGCTGGGCACCCCCTTCGGGGTGCCCAGCTGCGCGCGGTACCCTCGACCGCCATGTTCACGCTCAGGCGGCCGGCGGCTCGGGTGGTGCTGCTCGACCGCGGGGGGCGGATCTTCCTGATGCGGGCCAGCGACCCGCTCGATCCCTACAAGCCGGCGTGGTGGGAGATACCCGGCGGTGGCTGCTCCTGGGGCGAGGACTCCGCCGACGCGGCCCGGCGCGAGCTCTACGAGGAGACCGGCATCGACGATGTCGAGATGGGACCGTGCATCTGGGTCCAGCAGGTCGAGTTCGACTTCGGCGGGTATCACTTCGACTCCGACGAGCGGATCCACGTCGCCTGGTGCGACGGGGGCGAATGGCGACCGACCCATCTCGAGGCCCTCGAGGCCGCCGCCTTCGAGGGTGCCCGCTGGTGGGAGCTCGACCAGCTGCTCGCCAGTGACGAGCCGGTGCTTCCCGAGCGGCTGCGGGAGTTCCTCCCGGCCGTCGTCGCCGGCGACCTGCCCGACCCGCCGCTCGACATCTCGCCCCCGCTGTAGCCCGCCATCCGCGCCACCGTCAGTGAGGCCTCCAGGCCTCCGGATCGGCGAGCAGGGCGCGCACGGACGGGTCGAGCTGGCCGGCCACCAGATCGGCGAGGGTCACGTGCTCGAGGACCGAGCGGGCCGCCGCCCGCACCGCGACCCACAGATCGGCCACTGCCGCCGCCGACCCGGGGTACTCGAGCTGACCGGGGCGCTGCCCGTGGACCGCGGCGAGCGGGCCCTCGAGGGCACGGATCACGTCGGCGACGGAGATGGCGTCGGCCGGTCGGGCGAGGGTGCTTCCCCCGACCCTCCCCCGTTGGGTGGACACGATGCCGGCCGCCCGGAGCTCGCCGAGGATGTTCTTCAGGAAGTTGACCGGGATCTGCTGGGCCGACGCCAGCTCGTCGGTCGGTGTGGGGTGGCCGGCGTCGCGGGCGGCGAGCTCGCAGAGGGCGCGAACGGCGTAGTCCACCTTGGCCGAGATGCGCATGGTCGGGTGTCCTGACGTTGCGACGGGCACGCGAGGCTAGCATAATGTGCACAATGTCTATTGCCTTTGTTGGCGAAGCCGCGCTGGGCGACCCGTTGATGAGCCTGGCCGGCCTGCTGGTGGGCGGGGTGGTCGGGCTGACCGGTGTCGGCGGCGGGGCGCTGCTCACGCCGATCCTGGTGCTCGGGTTCGGCGTCCCACCGGTGGCCGCGGTCTCGTCGGACGTGATGGCCTCGCTGGTGATGAAGCCCATCGGCGGGGGCGTCCACCTGCGCCGGGGCACCGTCGACCTGTCGATGGTCGGCTGGCTGTGCGCCGGCTCGGTGCCGGCCGCTTTCGTCGGGGCCTGGACCATCAGCCGGTTCAAGGGAGAGAGCCTCGAAGACGACCTGCGGCTCCTGCTCGGCATCACCTTGCTGGTCGCCGCCACGGCCATGCTGGCCAAGGCGGCGCTGGGCCAGCGGGGCGGGGTTGCGCCGACCGGCCGGGTCGCGGTCCGCCCGCTCGTCACCATCGCCATCGGGATGGTCGGCGGCTTGATGGTCGGGCTGACGTCGGTGGGTGCCGGCTCGCTGATCATGGTGCTGCTCCTCGTCGCCTACCCCCGGCTCAGCGCCACCGGGCTGGTCGGCGTCGACCTCGTCCAGGCCGTGCCCCTCGTCGCCGCCGCCGCCCTCGGCCACCTCCTGTTCGGCGACATCCGACTCGACGTCACCCTTCCGCTCCTGCTCGGGGCGATCCCCGGTGTCTACCTCGGCGCCCGGGCGTCGGCGCGAGCCCCCGATCACCACCTCCGGCCGGTGCTGATCGGCATCCTCCTGGCCGCAGGGTCGAAGCTGGTCTCGGCGCCCTGGCCGGTCGCCGTGGGCGTCGCGGTGATCGGAGCCGTCGTCGCCTACCGGGTCCCGAGGCGGGCGGGCCGCCGGGCGAGCAAGCCAGCCGAGCTGCTCCCGCCGCCGCGGTAGCCCCGGCACTCGGGCGACTGGTCAGCGGGGCCGTTCGCCGCGCAGGCCGGCCCAGGCCAGGCTGGCCATCAGCTCGGCCAGGCGCGCCGGCTCGATCGGGTGGTCGCTCGACACCCAGTGATGTCCGGCCCGCTCGGCCAGGCCCACGATCGCGTAGGCGACCGCCTCGCGCTCGCGGCGGCCCAGCCCTTCGATCTCGATCAACGCCGCGATGAGCTCGGCCATCATCGTCTCGGTGCGGGCGGTCTCGGCCGCGAACTCGTCGTCGATCCGACCCGCCTGCGCGAACAGCACCCGGAAGCTGGCCCGGTCGGCGGCGAGGAACGAGAAGTAGGCGTGGAACCCCGCGGTCACCTGCTCTCGGGGTCCGGCGGCGGCCGCGATCGCCTGCTCGACGTCGGCCCGCAGCCGC
>JBFJYB010000319.1:0-3506 GCA_041622835.1 Acidimicrobiales bacterium
CTCGGTCATCCGCCGGTGCAGGGCCAGCGCCGCGATGAGGTGCACGTCGTCGACGCCCGCTTCGGCGGCGAGGTCGAGGACCGCCTCGATGACCCGCTGCCGCACGTCGGGTCGGCGCATCGGCGGGAGCGGCAACGAGACGTCGTCGAAGGCGATGGTCAGCTTCATGTCGGCGAACAGCAGCGCCGACAGTGGCTCGCTGTCGATCGGGTTCTCGAGCGCGTCCCGGATGGCCTGGTCGGGGTCGACCAGGCCATCGAGCGGCTCGGCCGGGTAGACGACCCGCGACCGGCCGGCGGGCAACCGCTCGAGACGGAAGCCCTCACCGTGGTGGAACAGGATCGGAGGGGTCGAGCGATCGACCTCCAGTACGAAGCCGGGGCGCGGCGCCCGCTTGTCCTCGAGCCGATCGTGACGGCGCGTGCGGTTCGATCGGCTCATGCGGTTCTCCGGGCTCCGATGGGCAGCAGCTTGCGGGGGCTGCCCGGTGACTTGTGGAAGTCCTCGACCAGCCAGCCGCGGCGGCGGGCGATGGTGGCCAGCTTGGTCTCGGGGTTCACGGCGACCGGGTAGCTGACCGCTTCGAGCATCGGCAGGTCGCTGGTCGAGTCGGCGTAGGCGATCGACTGGGCCAGGTCGAGGCCGTGCTCCTCGGCGTAGCTGTGCAGCAGCTCGGCCCGGGTCTCGCCGGTGGGCGGCACCGAACGGAGGTGGCCGGTGTAGTTCCCCTTCTCGACCTGGAGGCTGGCGCAGAGGATGTCGTCGAAGAGCGGCCGGAGCGGTTCGGTGACGAAGTCGAGCGCGCCGGTGATGAGCACGGTCCGGTGCCCGAGCTCGCGGTGACGGCGGACCCGCCGGATGGCGGCCGGGAACGACTTGGCCAGGATGAGGTCGCTGAACATCTCCAGCGAGTCCTCGTCGAGTTGGTCGACCGGCGCGTGGTCGTAGCGCCGGTAGAACGAGCGGAGGAAGTCGCTGCGATCGCGTCGGTCGAGCAGCAGCAGCCCCGGCGCCTGCAGCAGCGTGCGGGTGATGAGCCGGGTGCGGTCGGCCGGGTCGAGCCGCCGGGTGGCCAGCCATCCGTACGAGGCGACCACGTTCGACGCGATCAGGGTGTTCTCGAGGTCGAAGGCGGCCAGATGGCGATCGGGCGAGAGGACGGCTCGGCGCAGCCGGTCGTGTCGCGACGACGAGCTGCGTCCGGTGGGAGCGGTCTTGACCCGACCGACGCGCATCACCGACGGGAAGTGCACCTCCAGCAGGTACTTCTCCCAGTCGATCACCCGGGGATCGAACGAGAAGGCGGCCTGGTCGGTCTCGTCGAGGCGGTCCCACCGCTCGAGCAGCCGGTCGACGGAATAGGTGGCCTCGCACTCGGTGTAGGCGCCGTAGAGCTCGACGTACTCGAGGGCCCGCTCGACCTGCTCCCGACGTTCCTCGAGGGTGGCGCTGAACTCCGCCTGCCGGCCGCGGATCGGCAGCCGGTGCAGGAGCCGCTCGGCGGTCTCGAGCCCCCGCTTCGCCCGCGTGAGCTGAGCCTGGACACGGCCTCGCCCCGGGTAGGTGAACGGCGGCGGCGAGATGGGCTGGTCGCGATCGTCGTAGAGCGGGTTCTCCGAGTACCACCGGCGGGCCAGCTCGATGAGGCGCCACGTGAGGAACGGGTTGACCGCGCCCGACGCCACCTGGACGACGCTGGGCTCGGGATCGGGGCCCTGGGCGGCGACGGCGACGATGGCGGCGGTGACGTGATCGATGGGGATGACGTCGACCACTCCCTCGGGCACCCCGGGGAACTCGGTCAGCACGCCGCGCCCGTAGTTCAACAGGATCGGCTCGGCCATCCGGAAGCCGCGGATCCAGCCCGGGAACGGCTCTTCGAGGGCCGACTCGATGATCGAGGGTCGCACGATCGTGACCGGCAGGTCGCCCCGTGTCTCGAGCAGGGCCCGTTCGCCCAGTGCCTTGGTGAAGGCGTAGGCGTCGGGGAACCCGACCGACGCGGCCCGGGCCCGGCCGGCGTCGACCATGTGGCTCTTGACCCACCGCTCGCGGTGCTGCTCGGTGCGAGCCGCCAACAGCGCGGTGCCAGCCGCCCCGAGCTGGGAGCGGGCCTCTCGCTCGAAGGTCGCCAGCCGATCGGCGTCGCGGCTCTCGATCTCGGCGTCCATCCGCCGGCGACGGGTCGTCTCGACCTCGGTCCGCCAGTCGATGTCGACGAAGAACGGGCTCTCGTGCAGCGGCCTCTCGGGGGCCTCGCCCCGGCGGGTGCCGGCCACGTAGCAGGTCGAGACGGCGATGAGGTGGGGGCTGGCGCCGAGCTCGCGCACGGTCTGCGCGATCCGGGTCGGGCCGAGCAGGTTGACCTCGACGGCCAGGTCGAACGGGGAGTCGAACGCCACCGTGGCGGCCGAGTGGATGACGACGTCGCAGGTGGCGAGGGCGGCCCGGCCCTCGTCGTCGAGGCCGAGCCCGTCGACGCCGACGTCGCCGGCGACTGCATGCACGCGGCGGTCGCACAGCTCGGCGAAGCCGTCGGCGCCGTGGCGGGCTCGCAGCCGGTCGAAGGCGTCGTTCTTCAGGACCTCGCGTCGGACCCGCTCGGCCGGACTGCGCCGTCCCGGCCGCACCAGCAGCACCAGCTCGCAGTCGGGGACCGAGTGCAGGAGCCGCTCCACGAGTGCGGTGCCGAGGAAGCCGGTGGAGCCGGTTATGGCGAGGCGTCGTCCGGCGAGCGACTCGGGGATCACGCCTCTGTTTTACCAAATGGTCAGGGGCCCGTACCATCTGGTAGATGAAGACCAGCGAACGGGTGCTCGATGCCGCGTTGGCGTCGTTCGGCACCAGGGGGTACGGCGCGACCTCGCTCGACGCCCTGGCCCGCGACCTCGGCGTGCGCAAGCAGACGATCCTCTACCACTTCGGGTCGAAGGAGGGGCTGCTGGTCGCGGTGGTCGAGATGGCGGTGGCCGACCTCGCCGCCGGGTTGGAGGAGGCCCTCGACGATGCCGGAGCCGGCTGGGAGCGGGTCGAGTCTGTGGTGCGGGGCGTGTTCCGGATCGCCGTCCGGCGTCCGGAGCTGCTGGGGCTGATCCGCGAGCTGGGGCGGCTGGGCGCGCCGTGGGTGACCCAGGCCAGCGACGCGTTCGAACCCATGGTGAAGCGGGCGACGGAGTTCCTCGAGGCCGAGATGGCGGCCGGGCACCTGCGCAGCTCCGATCCCCGCCTCGTGCTGGTGTCGGCCTACTCGACGGTCATGGGGGTGGCCACCGAGGTCGAGGTGCTGCGAGCCGTCGGCATCGAGCCCACGCTTCGGGAGACGGTGCGCCGGCGCCGCGAGCTCCTCGGGTTCTTGCGCGCCGCGCTCTACATCGAGCGCTGAGCTACGAGGCCGGCTTCTTCACGACGTCGAGGTCGAGCGCGGCCAAACCGCGGAGGATGAAGCTGGGCTCGTACTCGAAGGTGTTCCCCTCGGAGAAGGCGATCGACTCGAGCCGCTCCGACAG
>JBFJYB010000320.1:0-3489 GCA_041622835.1 Acidimicrobiales bacterium
ACGTTCGGGGGTGTGGGCGAGGCCAGCGGCGTCGCTCGCAAGGCGCGCCGACGAAGGCGTACCCGCAGCGTACGGCGAGGAGGTGGAACGCCGCGAGCGGCGTCGATGGTCCGTCCACGAGGTCGCAAACGTTTGCGGATGGGGCACTAGCTGCCGGGCAGGCGCCGGCCGGTGACCTCGGTGGGCTCGATACGGATGAAGTGGCCCTTGACGCCCGGCGCCCACGGCTCGACCGGGAGGTCGGCCACCGCCACCAGCTCGTCGAGCCGCTCGACCTCGAACGCCTTGCCGTGGACCACGACGCTCCATCCGATCCGGCGCTCCTCGTCGGTCGAGTCGATCTCGAAGGCGACCCCGCGCCCCAGCACCGCAGCGGCCAGCTTGGTACCGGGCGCGGTGCGGATCACGATCGACCCGTCGTCGACCGTGTAGTTCACGGGGAACACGTCGGGATGGCCGTCGATGGCGACCGCCAGGCGGCCGACGACGCCCTGGTCGAGGAGCTTCCAGCACTCGGCTTCGGTCATCGGCTCGAGGCCGGCAGGGGTCAGGGAGTCGTCCATGGGGACATCGTCGCCGAGCCGCGTCGCTCCGTCCACCGCCAAAGGTCCCGACGGGTCACGCCGCCAGCTCGCTGCGGGCGAGGATGGGCTCCAGGCACCACTCGGGGTTCTCGGTCGCCAGCCGCTGGAGCCGCCACGGGCTCTCGAACAGGGCGAAGCGCTCGTCCTCGCTGGTGAACAGCACCGTCGTCCCCGAGATCGACTTGAGGTGCTCGGCGGTGTCGGCGTCGGTGCGGCGGGCGACAGAGTACGACGTGGGCGAGAGCTCGACGCGGGCGCCGAACTCGTGCTCGAGCCGGTAGGTGAAGACCTCGAACTGCATCGCACCGACCGCGGCCAGCACGGGGGCGACGTCGCCGCCGTCGCGGTCGCGCAGGACCTGGATGACGCCTTCCTCCTCCAGCTGGGTCAGCCCCTTGCGGAACTGCTTGGTGCGGGAGACGTCGAGCGGTCGGGCGACGGCGAACAGCTCGGGCTCGAACCGGGGGATCGGGGGGAAGGCGACAGGGCGGTCGACGTAGAGCGTGTCGCCGATGCGCAGTTCGGCCGCGTTGACCAGCCCGACGACGTCGCCCGGGTAGGCCTCGTCGATCGTGTCGCGCTCCGATCCGAAGACGCTGGTGGCGTACTTCGTCCCGAACGGCCGGCCGCTCGGGCCGTGGACGACGGTCATGCCCCGTTCGAAGTGGCCCGAGCAGATGCGAACGAAGGCGACTCGGTCCCGGTGGGCGGGGTCCATGTTGGCCTGGACCTTGAAGACGAAGCCCGAGAGCGGGTCGTCGACGGGACGGACGTCTCCGGTGGTCGTCGGCCGCGGACCCGGCGGCGGCGCCACGTCGACGACCGCGTCGAGCAGGTGCCGGACACCGAAGTTGGTCAGCGCCGAACCGACGAACAGCGGGCTCGATTCGGCGGCCAGGAAGCTCTCGCGGTCGAAGTCGGCGCCCACCCCGTCGAGCAGGGCGCACGCCTCGATCGCCTGCTCCCACGCGTCGCCCTCCGAGGCCGCGGCGTCGTGGGCCGACACGATCTCCTCCGGAGCCTCGGTCGCGCCATGTGAGGTGCGGGTGTAGCGGACGAACTGGCCGGTGCGCCGGTCGATGACGCCGCGGAAGTCACCGGGGATGCCGACGGGCCAGGTGACCGGCGTGGCTCGCAGGTCGAGCATGTCCTCGATCTCGTCGACCAGCTCGAGCGGGTCGCGCCCGGGCCGGTCGAACTTGTTGAGCATCGTCAGCACAGGTACCTGGCGGGCTCGGCACACCTCGAACAGCTTCAGGGTCTGAGCCTCGATCCCTTTCCCCGTGTCGAGGACCATGATGGCGGCGTCGACGGCAGCGAGGACCCGGTAGGTGTCCTCCGAGAAGTCACGGTGTCCTGGCGTGTCGAGCAGGTTGACGACATGACCCCGGTAGTCGAACTGGAGCACCGTCGAGGCGACCGAGATGCCCCGCTGCTGCTCGAGCGCCATCCAGTCCGATCGGGCCCGGCGTCGGGCGCCCCGCGCCTTCACCGACCCGGCTTCGGCCACGGCCCCCGCATAGAGGAGGAACTTCTCGGTGAGGGTCGTCTTGCCGGCGTCGGGGTGGCTGATGATGGCGAACGTGCGCCGTCGAGCCGCCTCGGCCGCGACCCGGGACGCGCCGGCGCGATCGTCGGGCAGGGGCCCGGTCCCGATCGTCGTCATTGCGATCTCAGCGTCGGCAGGAGGTGCTCGATCACCTCGGTGGCGCAGGCGTCGAGGTCGGCGGCGGCGGTGTCGATCCGCAGCTCGGGGTCGGTGGGCGCCTCGTACGGTGCCGACACCCCGGAGAAGTCGGGGATCTCACCGGCGCGGGCCTTGGCGTAGAGCCCCTTCACGTCGCGCTGCTCGCAGACCTCGATCGGCGGGTCGACGAAGACCTCGACGAACCCGCCGGCCGGGTGCAGGGCCCGCACGCGGTCCCGGTCGGCCCGGTAGGGCGAGATGAACGCGGTCAGCGTCACCAGCCCCGCGTCGTAGAACAGCCGGCACACCTCGCCGATGCGTCGGATGTTCTCCTCGCGGTCCTCGGGAGAGAACCCCAGGTCGCGGTTCAGGCCGTGGCGGACGTTGTCGCCGTCGAGGACGTAGGCGGCCACTCCCTGCTCGACCAGCCGTCGCTCGACCTCGAACGCGAGCGTCGACTTGCCCGAGCCCGACAGGCCGGTGAACCACACCGTGGCGGGCCGGTGACCATGGAGCGCGGCTCGAGCGTCGGGATCGACGTGCCCGGCGGTGCGGAAGATGTTCGGGCTGGCCGGCTCGCTCACGAGTCGGGTCGGCGCCCGCTGAGGATGCCGCGCTCGAGCAGCAGCGTGATGATTGCGTCAACGCACTCGGTCACGGTCAGCTCGCTGCCGTCGAGCACCAGGTCGGCGTCGGTCGGCTTGTCGTAGGTGGCCGAGACGCCGGGGAACTGGGGGATCTCGCCCCGGTCGGCGGCCTCGTACAGCCCGTGTGGGTCGCGGTCGCGGCACACCGAGATCGGGGTGTCGATGAAGACCTCGACGAACCGCTCGGGGCCGATCAGCTCGCGCGCCCGCTCGCGCACCGACGCCTTCGGTGCGACCAGTGCGGCGATGGCGAGCAGGCCCTGGTTGTTGACCAGGGCCGCGACCTCGGCGGTGCGGCGCACGTTCTCGGAGCGCTCCTGGCTGCTGAAACCGAGATCGCGGGAGATGCCGAGGCGCATGTTCTCGCCGTCGAGCCGGACAGTCGCCCGTCCGCGGTCGAACAGCCGCCGCTCGAGCGCCTTGCCGATGGTGGACTTGCCAGCGCCGGTGAGGCCGGTGAGGAACACCGTGGCCGGTGCCTGCCCGTAGCGGGCGGCCCGCTCCTCGGGGGCGACCTCGCTGACCTGACGCTCGAGGTGCCGGTCGGGTGAGGCGTCCCAGGCGGTGTCGG
>JBFJYB010000321.1:0-3480 GCA_041622835.1 Acidimicrobiales bacterium
CCCAGACGATGGCGATCCCGTTGGCGAGCCAACGGATCTTGGCCAGCGACCCACCCACCAGCCGGGTGGCCAGGGCCACGGCCAGGACGAGGTAGGCCAGCACGCCGTTGGCACCGCTGCAGCTCGTCGCGACGACGACGAGGAAGGAGTCCTCGGCCCCGCTCGCCCCCACGACGAACGTGTCGCTGAAGCGGGTCGTCCCGACGAAGGGCAGCGCGCCGCTCACCACCGAGACGGCGCGCGAGGTGAGGCCGGTCGACGCGTCGAGAACCGGGTCGAGGACGATCAGGTACGGCGCCCGGCAGGCCAGCGCCAGCATCGCGATCGGGCCCCGCACGGCTCGCAGCACGCGGCTCCCGAACAACAGGGCCGTGACCCCCGAAGCGAACAGGGCCAGGCTCACGACGTCGATCCGCCAGTCCCAGTACGTGTAGCCGAACCGCTGCGCCGCCGGTCCGCCGAGCACCCACGCCATGGCGAGCAGGGGCAGCCCGACGATCCAGTCGGCGTGCCAGTGCGGCAGGTTCCCCTCGAGGCGCAGGCGACGGACGTTGTGGACCGTGGCCGCCACCGAGACGAAGGGGATCAGCCCGAGGTAGGCGAGCGGGCCGTCGTCCTCGAGTGAGAGCAGCAGCTCCTCGATCGTGTGGTGGTACGCGATCGCGATCGCAACCACCGAGATGACGAGATGCACCGCCAGGCGCCGAGCGTGGCGCTCGGCGGTGCGGCGGGCCCGGCGCCGGCGTCGAGCGAGACCGTCACCGTCGCCGACATCGGGGTCGCGCCCTACTGGATCGCGCCCTATCGGATCGCGCACCGCCGGATCGCGGGGGGCCGTGAGCGAGGTCATGGAGCGTCAGGCGCGGGCGAGCCCTCGACCCTTGGAGAACCACCAGTAGCCGGCGACGAGTGCCCCCACCAGCGGGATGAGGATCACCGTGGCCGCCTCCGGCACCGCAGGGTTCGACGCGCAGGTCGGGCTCGACGCGATGCTGGCGGTGGCCTTGTTCCTGTCGAGGTGCCAGGTGACCTTCGAGCCGGTGAAGGTCGTCAGGAAGGCGCCCCGGTGGGTGCCGGGCTGCAGGGTCGTCGGCTGGCCGCGTTGCTCGGGCTCGGGCGTGAAGTGGTTCTGGTCCGAGACGATGGGGTCGGGGTTCGGGTTCGAGTAGCCGAACAGAGCGAGCTGGGTGCCGTCGGTGTCGACGAACACGCAGTCGACGAAGGGCTCGGCCCGCAAGGGCTTGGCGCCCGCCGGAGCGGTTCCCCACGCGGCGCCGACGAGCACGAGGACGGCCGCCGCCACTGTCAGGACGATGATCCGCAGTTGCCCGGTGCGGTGCCGTAGGCGGTAAGGCCTAGGTCGCATGTCCCGGTCATCGTCACGCCGGAGCCCGGGGTTGAGCGATTGTGAGGAATAGCCGGGTCAGGTCCGCTTGCGGCTGGTCCGATAGAGCCGGATCAGCGCCGCGGTCGAGGGGTCATGGTCCAATCGGCCCAATTTCGGGACGACCAGCTCGGCCAGGATGCGGGTGGCGAGCACCTTGCCCAGCTCGACGCCCCACTGGTCGAAGGAGTTCACGCCCCACACGGTCCCCTGCACGAACACCCGGTGCTCGTACAGGGCCACGAGCTGACCCAGCGTGCACGGGGTGAGCCGTGGGGCGACGATCGTGGTCGTGGGCCGGTTGCCCTCGAAGCTGCGGTGCGGGACGACGCGCTCGTCGACCCCCTCGGCCCGGACCTCGTCGGGGGTCCGCCCGAACGCCAGCGCCTCGGTCTGGGCGAAGTAGTTGGCCATCAACATGTCGTGGTGGTCGCCGTCGGTGGCCGGGAGCGGGTCGAGCGGCTCGACGAAGCCGATGAAGTCGGCAGGCACGACAGTCGTGCCCTGGTGCAGGAGCTGGAAGAAGGCGTGCTGGCCGTTGGTCCCGGGCTCGCCCCAGACGATCGGGCCGGTCTCGGTGGACGCCGGCGAGCCGTCGTGGCGGGTGCTCTTGCCGTTGCTCTCCATGTCGAGCTGTTGCAGGTAGGCGGGGAACCGGTGCAGATCGCGCGCGTAGGGCAGCACCGCGTGGGTCGACCAGCCGAAGAAGTTCCGGTACCAGATGCCGAGCAGGGCGAGCAGCACCGCCACGTTGCGAGCGGGCGGCTCGGACTCGACGTGGACGTCGACGGCGCGGAAGCCGGCCAGCATGTCGGCGAAGTGGGCGGGGCCGACCGCGATCATCAGGGTGAGGCCGATGGCGGAGTCCATCGAGTAGCGGCCGCCGACCCAGTCCCAGAAGCCGAACATGTTGGCGGTGTCGATACCGAACGCCTCCACTGCCCCGGCGTTGGTCGAGATGGCGACGAAGTGGGACGCTACCGCCGACGGGTCGCCGACCCCGTCGACGAGCCAGCGCCGCGCACTGGTCGCGTTGGTGAGGGTCTCCGTGGTCGTGAAGCTCTTCGACGAGACCACGAAGAGGGTCTCGTGGGGGTCGAGGCCGTCGAGGGCGGCGGTCAGGTCGCTCCCGTCGACGTTCGACACGAACCGGCAGGCGATCCGGTCGTGGCGGTAGGCCCGCAGCGCCTCGTAGGCCATCACCGGGCCGAGGTCGGATCCGCCGATGCCGATGTTGACGACGGTACGGATGGGCCGCCCGGTGGCGCCGGTCCATGCGCCCGACCGGACCCGCTCGGCGAAGGCGCCGGTCCGGTCGAGGACCTCGTGGACCTCGGCGACGACGTCGTGGCCGTCGACCAGGATCTCGGTGCCGGCCGGAGCGCGCAGAGCCATGTGCATGGCGGCCCGGTCCTCGGTCGAGTTGACGTGGTCGCCGGCGAACAGTGCGCCGATCGCTTCGCGGACGCCGGCCCGGTCGGCCAGGGCCAGCAGCAGGTCGATGGTCCGGCGGTCGGCGCGGTGCTTCGACCAGTCGACGACGAGGTCACCGACCGTCGAGGTCATGCGCTCGGCGCGGTCGGGATCGGCGGCGAACAGCTCGCGGAGATGGCGGCCCCGGATCTCGGCGTGGTGGTCGACGAGCGCCGACCACTCGGGGCTCGAAGCGATCTCGCCGACGACGTCGCTCACCGCGTCATGCTGGCACGACTCAGCGGCCCGGGCCGGCCACCGGGGGAACCGGACTAACCGGCGGACTCGGCGGTTGGCAGCAGGTCGAGGACCGGGGCGCCGATCTCGAAGCTGGGCGGCAGCTCGGGGCTCTCGGTCAGCTCCTCGAGATCGAGGAGCTCCTCTTCGGACTGACCGCCGTGCTGGACCCGCTCGTAGAGGACGACCGCCAGGATCTCAGATGCCGACAGCGACTCGCCGAATGCGGGCATGCCCCCGGCCGCGATCCGCTGACCGCCGTCGCGATCGGCGTCGCCGTAGGGCGTGCCGGCCGCAGGGGACCCGTTGACGATCCAGTCGACCTGGTCCTGCCAGGTCGAGAACGTGTTGATCACCTCGCCGTTGGTGAGAGCCGGGCCGACCCC
>JBFJYB010000322.1:0-3473 GCA_041622835.1 Acidimicrobiales bacterium
CCACAGCTCGAGGTCGGCCGGCTCGTCGGTCGGGGTGGGCAGGTCGGCCTCGTCGATCTCGATCCGGAACGCCCCGTCGTCCTCGACCAGCGAGACGACGGCCTCGGCGTCGGCGCCCAGCACGTCGAAGCTCTCGGCGTCGTAGGCCAGCTCGGCGTTGGCCACGACATCGGCCCCGCCACCGACCGAGTTGGTCACGACGCCGGCGATCACGACGGCGGCGGCAGCCGCAGCGCCGACGAGCAGCGCAGGCGTGAAGCGACGACGGGACCGGATGTCCACCACGTCGGCCAGGCGGGGAGCCTCGGTGACCTGCGGCGCCCCGGCGCCGGCCAGCTCGGCCTCGATGTGGTGCCAGACCTCGTCGGGCGGGTCGTCGAGGAGGGCCAGGTCCTCGGCGTCGAGCTCGCGCAGGAGTGCCTCGATGCGGCGGACCCCGTCGTCGGCTTCCCGATCGAGCGGGTGAGAGGTTCGGGGATCAGACATCGGCCGTCTCCAACTGTCGACCGAGATGGTCGCGGAGCCTGATCAGACCGCGCCGGATGTCGCTCTTGACCGTTCCCAGCGGGAGGTCGGTCTGCTCGGCGATCTCCTGGTGGGTCAGCCCCTCGATGTAGGCCAGCTCGATGGCCCGCCGGGAGCGATCGGGCAGGGTCCGGAGCGCGTCGGCCACGAGCATGCGGTCGCCGATGCGGTCGACAGCCGGGTCGACGGGGATGTCGCGGTCGGCGTCGTCGGCCCGGCGGTCGGAGTGCCGCTTCTCGGCCCGCACGTTGTCGATCAGGCGGTTCTTGGTGATGCCCATGAGCCAGCCGGCCAAGCTGCCCTTCGCAGGGTCGAACCGATGGCGGGCCCGCCAGGCGCTCACGAACACCTCCTGGGTGACGTCCTTGGCCCGCTCGTCGCCGAGAGTGCGCCGGCAGAACGAGTAGACCAACGGGCCGTGGGCGTCGTAGGCCGAGCGCAGCGACGCCTCGTCGGTCAAGGCGGCGGGAGCAGGTCGAGCGGCGACGGCTCGGGGCTCGGGGTCGGACACACGACGAGCGTACTCACCGGGTCGGTAGGCGCCTGTGCCTGGCCGACGGTTCCAGGGACGGCAGGTGGAGAGGGCGGTGGTCATGTCGGAGCCAAGAGGGGAGCGAGTCGACCGGGGCCGGCGCCGGTGGAGGGATCCGGCGCCGACCCAGCGATCGGGGGTAGGGGGGATCAGCCGGCGGGCAGCAGCACCGAGTCGATGACGTGGATGATGCCGTTGCTCGCGGTGATGTCGGTCGTGACCACGTTGGCCTCGTCGACCTTCACGCTGCCACCGTCGACGGTGACCAGCACCTCGGCGCCGTTGACGGTCGCAACGGTCTCGCCGTCGAGGGTCAGCACCGTCTCGGCCGGAGCCTCGAGCGGCAGCACGTGGTAGGTGAGCACCGACGTCAGCAGGTCGGTGTCGGCGAGCAGCTCTTCGGCGGTGAGGCCGAGCGCCTCGAGAGCGGCGGCGAACGCCTCGTCGGTCGGGGCGAACACGGTGAACGGGCCCTCGCTGTTCAGGGTGTCGACCAGGCCGGCCGCGTCGACGGCGGCGACGAGGGTCGTGAAGCCGCCGGCTTCGGTCGCCACCTCGACGATGGTGCCGGGCTCGGCCGGCTCCTCGGTCGCGGCGTCGGTCTCGGAAGCGGCGGGCTCGCTGGCCGCCGGCTCGGCGTCGTCGTCACTTCCGCAGGCCGCAGCCAGCAGTGAGACCGCCAGCACGGCGGCGAGCAGGGGAGAGAATCGAGTCTTCATTGGGGGGTTGACCTCCGTGGTCTCTGGGGTACACCGGCTCTACGGCGCAGCCTCGACCCACGGATGCACGGCGGCGGAGAAACGCCGGTGGTGGGAGGTGGCCACGGACGAGTCGGCTCAGCGAGATGGTTTCGCGTAGACCGAGACGTGGCGGTCGCCGCCGGCGTCGAAGGGGTGGCGCTGCCAGTCCGACCACCTCTCCTGCAGTGCCAGGCCGGCGTGGGCCGCCATGGCGTCCAGCTCGTCGGGCGACGCGTAGCGGAGAAACCACGGCCGCAGCCCGATGCCGGTTTCCGAGATCTCGATGTGCTGCCCGGCCACCGTCTGCGCCACCGGGTCGCGCCACGTGGCGGTCAGGTGCACCCGATCGATTCCCACGTCGCGGACCTCGAGCGCACCTGTGGCCTGGGCCGGCGGCTCGCTGGGGAGGAAGGCCTCGACGACGAGGAACCCGTCGGGCGCGAGCGAGGCGCTCACCCGTTCGAGACAGGCGGCCTGGGCCTGGGCCGACGTCAGGTTGAAGAACGTGTTGAAGGCGGCGAGGACGACCCCGAAGTGACCGGGGGTGAACGAGAACCCGGCCATGTCGGCCACGGTCGCGGTCACCGCGTCGGCGCCCGGCTTCGAGCGGAGCCGTTCGATCATGGCCTCCGACGCGTCGATGCCGTGGACCTCGAGCCCACGGGCCGCGATCGGCAGGGCGAGCCGGCCCGTGCCCACGCCGAGCTCCAGCACCGGCCGTCCGGCCGCCAGCTCGACCACCGCGGCGACGGTCCCCTCCACGTCGGAGACGTCGCCGTACCACTCGTCGTACACGTCGGCGAAGGCGTCGCCGTAGCTGCTCGGCTCGTAGCCGTCCACAGCCGGTTCCTCCGTCAGCCTCGCCGCCGCGGCAGCGAGTGCTCCCAGTCGGCGAGCAGGGTCCGCAGTCCCGTCACCAGCAGCAGCGGCACGTCGAGCATCGGGTGGTGGCCGGCCTCGGGCAGCTCGATGACCGGGGCGACCCGGCCGAGCTGGTCGTACATGAACTCACCGATGTCGGGGGTGACCAGCCCGTACTGCGACCGGAACAGCGCCACCCGGCACCGAACCTCGGACAGCATGTCGGCCGCGTCGCGCCGGTTCGGAAGGAAGATGGCGGGGTCGAACTTCCACGTCCAGCCGCCGTCGACGGGCCGCAGCGACCTGGTCGCGACGTTCTCCATGATGTAGGGCTCGTAGTGCTCCTGGGGAGGCACGGTTCGGAAGCGGGCGACGGCGGTGGCGACGTCGGGATAGGTCTTCGGGTCGCGGAAGTCCTCCCCCCTGCGTCCGGCCTCGACCTCGGGATCCCGTCGCACGACCGGTGAGTCCAGGATCACGATGCCGGCCGGTCCCTCCGGGTAGTTGGCGGCGGTGGCGATGCTGACGAAGCCGCCCATGCTGTGGCCGACGAGGATCGGCGCCCCGTCGAAGGCGGCGTGGTCGGCGACGGCCATCACCTCGTGGCACCAGGCCGTGAGGTCGTAGTGATCACGACGCCCGCTGTCGCCGTGGCCCGACAGGTCGATCGCCGCCACCGTGTACTCCGAGCCCACCAGCGGCGCGATGTGGGCCCACCAGTGGGCGTGGGCGGCGCCGCCGTGGACCATGACCAGGCCGGGCCGGCCGTCGTCGCCCCAGCGCAGGTAGTGGATCGGGCAGCCGTCGACCTCGAC
>JBFJYB010000323.1:0-3465 GCA_041622835.1 Acidimicrobiales bacterium
ACCCCACCCGTTGACGAGGTCGCGGCCCTCGACGGTGATCTCGTCGACGTCGTCGGGGACCTCGACCGCGTCGAGCGAGCGGGTGAACGGCTGCTCGGTGGCATGGTCGTGGGCGAGAACCCGCTCGCCGAGCACCGAGCCGTCGGGAGCCAGCACCCGCCAGGCGTCGGCGTAGCGTTCGGGCGTGTCGTAGGGAGAGCTGATCGTCACCGCGATCCGGTACCCGCCACCCGACCCGGGCGCGACGTCGACACCCACGACGTCGGGGAACGACTGCTCGTCATCGCCGCCGCAGCTCACGAACGCGCCGAGCATCACGACGGGCCCGGCCAGCAGCGCGATCACGGGGCCAGCACGCAACGACACACCGGCACCGTAGCGAACGCCCGGGTTGCGCCGAGGTCGCTCAGGAGACCTCGGCGGGCTGGCGCAGGTCGATGTGGGGCAGCGGGTCGATCGGCGTGCCGTTCAGCCTGACCTCGAAGTGGAGGTGAGGTCCGGTGGAGAAGCCGGTCGACCCCACGAACCCGATCACGTCACCAGCCTCGACGAGGTCGCCGACGACCACACCGATGGCGCTCTGGTGGGCGTACAGCGTGGCGATGCCGTCGCCGTGGTCGATCACCACCGTGTTGCCGTAGCCACCCTGCTCGCCGGCGATCACGACCACGCCGTCGGCAGCGGCGTAGATCGGCGCCCCGGTCGGGGCACCCATGTCGATGCCGGTGTGCATCCGCACCACGTTGAAGATCGGGTGGACTCGGGGGCCGAACGGCGAGCCGGGCCGCATGTTGTCGAGCACCGGGACCAGGATGCCGAGGTCACCCAGATCGGCCGTGCCGCTGCGCGCCTCGAGCAACAGCGCGATCGAGCCCGAGGCCGGGGCCAGGATGCCGAGGGCCTGGGCGTACGAGTCCTTCTGGGCCCGGACCTGGGCGACCGAGGTGACCCGCTGCTCGACGTCGGCCTCCTGGTCGGCGACGAGCACGTCGTACTGGGCCCGGATGCCCTGGGTGGTCCGCTGCACCGTCAGCGCCTCGTCTGCGACGACCTCGGCCGCGGTGGTGGCGGCATCCAGCTCGCGGGTCAACCGCTCGGCCTCGGCTTCGAGGGCGATCACCCGATCGACCGCGGCGTTGCGGTCCTCGACGATGGCCTCGCCGTAGGCGCGGCTCGACTCCAGGTCGCGGATGGTGGTGGCGCTGAGCATTGCCGCGTCGATCTGGCGCCCGGCGTCGCCGCCGCCGATGTAGGCGGCGACCGCCTGCTCGCGGAGGATGTCGCGCTGCACCTCCAGCTCGGCTTCGACGAGGGCCAGGCTGTCCTCGGCGGTCGTGTGCTGGATCTCGGCGAACTCGACCGCGGCCCGGGCCGCGAGCAACCGTTGGCGCACGTCGACCAGCGCCAGCTCCAGGCGCACGATCTCCTGCTCGAGCCCCTCCAGCTCCTCGAGAGAGTCGCGCAGACCGTTCAGTGCGTCGATCTCCTGGGACGCAGCAGCGCCGTACCCGCCGAGCAGCCGGTTCACCTCGGCCTGGGTGACGCACAGGCCCCCCTGGGTGGGAACGCCGCTCCCCGGCTTCTCCGGATCCTCGCCAGGCAGATGGCAGGTCCGCGGCCCGGAAGTGGCCTCGGGCTCCTCGACCTCGGTCTCGTCCCGCCGCTCGCGCTCGGGTCCCGGCTCTTCGGCGTCGGGCTCCGGCGTGGGAGTCGGAGTCGGGAGCTCGAGGTCCTCCTCGGCTGGCAGCGGCGTCGGCTCCGGGGTCGGCTCGGGCGTCGGCTCCGGGGTCGGCTCGGGCGTCCCCCGAGGCTCCGGGGTCGGCTCGGGCGTCCCCCGAGGCTCCGGCGTGGGCTCGGGTGTCGCCTCCGGCTCGGGCGTGGGCTCGGGCGCGGGCTCCTCCGGCGGCGGCTCGGGCGGGGGGTCCTCCCCCGCGGCGCTGGGCGCCGCCAGGGCGCCAACGACCAACGTGCTCGCGAGCAGAGGCGCGAGCAGACGGATCCAGGGTCTGCACATCAGCATCATCATCGGCGTGATGCGGACGGACTTGAGTGGGCTGGGTACCCCTACCTACCCCGCGAATCCCCAGCTAGCAGCGGACGTTTCGCGGTACGTGGAAGACTCAGACGTCGAGGAAACGGGTGACCGCGACGGCCGAGCCGACGACACCGACGATCAGCCCGATCGCCACCAGCCAGATGCTGACGACCCACACGTCGGAGGTGGCGACCACGAAGCTCTCCAGGAGCTGGAGGTTGTTCCCGCCCGACAGCCAGCGGTCGAACAGCTTGTTGATGCCGAACACGGTGCCGATGGCGAGCCCGGCGCCGATCACGCCCTGGATGAGCCCTTCGACCATGAACGGCACCCGGATGAACCAGTTAGTGGCCCCGACCAGCTTCATGACCTCGATCTCGCGCCGGCGGGCGAACATCGCCATGCGGATCGTGTTGAAGATCAGCAGCGACGCCGCGGCCAGCAGCGCGCCGGCCGCGCCGTAGAACGCCAGCTTGGCGACGTTGGTGATGTCCTCGAGCGTCTGGATCGTCTCGGAGGCCCGTACCACCTCGCGCACGCCCGGCTTGCCCTCGTACTGGCCGGCCAGCGCCTCGACCAGCGCGGCGTTGGTCTCGGCCGGCACCACCCGGTACGACGGCGGCAACACCTCGGGAGAGACGGTCTCGATGATCTCGGGCGTGCCGGCGAACAGGTCCTGGAACTCACGGAAGGCGTCGTCCTGGTCGAAGAACGTGACCCGGTTGACCTCGGGGCTCGACAGGAGGTCGTCCTCGATGGCGGCCAGCTGCTCGGGTGTCGCCTCCGGGTTCATGAAGATCACGAACTCGATGCCGCCCTCCCAGCGCTTGGTGGCGTTGTCGACCCCTTGGCGCAGCAGCAGCGCCACCCCGAACAGGGCCAGCGAGACGGCCACGGTCACGATCGACGCCACGGTCAGGGTGATGTTGCGGCGCAGGTTGCGGCCGGTCTCGCGTACGACGTAATCGATCTTGAGCGCCATCGCGCTACTCGTAGACCCCGCGTGCCTGGTCACGGACGATCTCGCCCCGGTCCAGCTCGACCACGCGACGGCGCATGGTGTCGACGATCCCGCGGTCGTGGGTGGCCATCACCACCGTGGTTCCGGTGCGGTTGATGCGATCTAGCAGCCGCATGATGCCGACCGAGGTGGCCGGGTCGAGGTTCCCGGTCGGCTCGTCGGCGAGCAGGATGAGCGGGCGGTTGACGAAGGCCCGGGCGATGGACACCCGCTGCTGCTCGCCGCCGGAGAGCTCGTGGGGCAGGTTCGACATCTTCTTCGACAGGCCGACCAGCTCGAGGATGGCCGGCACCTGGGTGTTGACCACGTTCTTGGGTCGGCCGATCACCTCGAGGGCGAAGGCCACGTTCTGGGCGACGGTCTTGTTGGGCAGCAGCTTGAAGTCCTGGAAGATGCAGCCGATGTTGCG
>JBFJYB010000324.1:0-3430 GCA_041622835.1 Acidimicrobiales bacterium
ACACCGCGGTCCGCACCCGCCAGCGCACGTCCTCCTGGGGCAGGTGCCAGTACCAGAGGGCGAGGTGGATGCCTGAGTCGCCGAACTCGGTGACGTGGGCGACCGGCTGCGGCTCGTCGACGACGTCGGGGACCGACCGGGCCGCGGCCGTCACCACGTCGAGCGCGGTCCGCAGCGGCGTGCCGTAGGCCACGCCGACCTCGAGGGTGAACCGGCGGAGCGGCTCAGCGGTGATGGTCGTGAACGGGTTGCCGAGCACCATCGAGTTCGGGACGAAGGTGTGCTCGCCGTCGTAGAGGCGGATCTCGACGGCCCGCGTGCCGATGTCGACGACCGTGCCCTGGTGGTCGGCCGTGCTGATCTCGTCGCCGATGCGGAACGGCCTGCGGCCGTGGAGGACGATCCCGGCGAGCAGGTCGGCGAGCATGCCCTGCACTGCGAGGGCGAGAGCCAGGCCGCCGAGACCCACCGCCCCGAGCAGGGGACCGACCCGCACGCCGAGCTGAGTGAGGCCGTAGACCAGCCCGATCACGACGACGAGAGCAGCAGTCAGGCGGCTCAGCAGCACCGCGATGGTCTCGTCGATCGCGAGGCGGGCGAGGGCCCGTCGCACGACGCGGGCCAGGGCGATGCCGATGACCAACGAGGCGCCGACGACCGAGCCGAACACGATCCAGTCGGCGGCGTCGAGGCTCGAGTCGTCGGCGAGCTGGAGGGCCTCACCGGCCCGGGCTGCGAATACCGTGCTGACCGAGGCCATGAGCAATCAGTGTCGCAAGCTGCCGGTTTCGGCTGGTGGATGATCCGCAGGACCCAACCGGCCCGGTCGCGAGCGCGACCCGACGGGCTGCCGAGCGTCATGATGGTACGGAACCGAACGCTGCGGCCACGGACGTGACCGCGCCGCCCGAGGGCGCAGCCAGCGACTCCCAGATCGAATGGCTGGTCACGTCATACGGGGCGGTGCTCTACAAGGTCGCGTTCGCGGTCACGCGGAGCTCGGTCCTGGCCGAGGAGGTCGTCCAGGAGGCGGTCTTCCAGGCGTGGTTGTCGATGCCGTCGTGGGAGGGGGATGTGCCGATCAAGTGGCTTCGCAGGGTGACCCGGAACCGAGCCATCTCCGTCATGCGGAAAGAGTCGAGATCGACCGCCGAGGAGGGACTGGAGCTGCGGACCTCGTCGCAGCCCGACGTCGAGCGCATCGTGGAGGGGCGCGAGATGATGGCCGCGGTCGAGCAGGCGCTGGCGGCGCTCGACGAGCCGTCTCGGACGATGGTCGTGCTCCGTGAGACCGAGGAGCTGTCCTACGACGAGCTGGCCGACCTGTTCGACCTCACGCCGTCAGCGGTCAAGGCGAAGCTCTACCGAGCCCGCCACGCCATGAGGGCTCGCCTGGAGGAGTGGGACCTGTGAGCGCGCGGGCCCTGCGGTCACGCCGACCCTCCGACCGCACCCTGCGCCGTTGGCTGGCCAGCGGCCGGCCGCGCCGCATCGGCCGGCTGATCGAGAGCCAGCCCGAGGTCGCGGCGCGCCTCGACGCGCTGTCGATGCTCGACCGCGCCCACGCAGGGGCGCTGCACGGTGTGGTCGCCACCCCCGAGGGGTTCGATGAGCGGGTCGTCGACGGCGTCCAGCGCCGCCACGACGAGTACACCGCCGCCTCGGTGCTGGCCGACCTGCTGGGCCTCGGCTTCCACGTCGGAGGCGTGCTGCTCGAAGCGACCGACGACGACGAGCGACCCGACTCGAAGTGATCTCCCGAGAAGTCGCGCGACCAGGGGCCTCGTCGTGCGTTACATCGCGGTAACGCCCCACCGATTCGTAGGAGAACGACCATGGCCTCGACAGCCGAAGACACCACAACCACCACCAAGCGGGCGACGCCCGACACCGGCCTGACGCTCGAGACCGAGCGGGGGATCACCACCATCGCCGACGGTGTCGTCGCCAAGCTGGCCGGCCACGCCTGCCGCGAGATCGAAGGTGTCGCCGGCATGGGCGCGACCTTCCGCCGGCTGCTCGGCCGGGTGAAGCCCGGCGAGGAGTCGCTGTCGCAGGGCGTCAACGTCGAGGTCGGCAAGCGAGAGGCGGCCGTCGACGTGGTCATCCTCGTGCGGTACGGCTTCTCGATCCCCGCCCTCGCCCAAGAGGTGCGCGAGAACGTGATCGCCCGCGTCGAGTCCGGCACCGGGCTCATCGTCAAGGAAGTCAACATCGAGGTCGACGACCTCGAGTTCGAGGAGGACAGCCCCTCGACCAGCCGGGTCGAGTAGCGGCCCCCACGTGCGCCAGGTCAACGAGGACCGAGCGTGAGCATCCGCGGCCCGGCGCTGCGGGTGCTGGGACTGAGCGTGGCTGCCATCGTTCTGATGGCGGCCACCCAGCTCCTGCTGTTGTCCTTCGAGACCGACCCGCTGTTCGACCGCGAACGGGTCGACAGCATCGCCGAGTGGATCAGGGACCGGCCTCGGGCCGGGGCCGCCATCCTGGTCGGCATCGCGCTCGGCCTGATCGTGCTCTGGCTCGTCTGGGCTGCCCTGTCGTCGTGGGGAACCGACCGGCGCGTCATCACGACCCGGCGGCGGGGCGGTTGGACCAAGATCGACCGGGCGACGCTCGAAGACGCCGTCGAACGGCGCCTCGAAGCCGTCGATCGGCGCAGCGACGTCCGGGTCGGGATCACGCGACGGGGTCGCGTCGACCTCGCGGTCACGACGCCCGACCCGGCGCGCGCCGGCCCGGTCCAGGAGCTTCGCGATGCGACCGACGACCTGTGCAGCTCGCGCTCGTTGCCGTGCCGGTCCGGACGCATCACGGTCACGGTGCCGCGGCGGATCACCGCCCGCCGCCGGGTGCGATGACACTGCTCCGTCGAGCGTCACACGCCGTCGGCGTCGTCGCGCTCGGGTTGGTGGCGGTGTTCCTCGTCCTCGAGGTGACCGACGTGGTGGGCGACCGGTGGCGCCAGGAGCTGGCCGACTCGTTCGAGGAGGCGGCGTTCCCCTCCTGGAGCCTCTGGGCGTCCGCTCTGGTCGGCGCCGGCCTGGCCATCGTCGGGATCATGCTGGTTGCGGCTCAGGTCGCGCCGCCCAAGAAGGGGTTGAGCTCCATGCACGAGGTCTACAAGGGTCCCGACGGCGACACCCGACTACGGGGCCGCGCCGCGATACGGGCCGCCCGCCACGAGCTCGAGTCGATCGACGGCGTGGTCGAGGTCGACGCCCGGCTCGACGGCAAGCGGATGCGGGTCGAGCTCCAGATCGACGACCGCGCCGACCTCCTCGAGATCGAGTCGGCGGCTCGCGAGCGCCTCGGCCACGAGTTCTGGATCAACCTCGGCCTCGCCGACTTCGCCGTCGACCTGTTCGTCACCCACCACCCGAAACCACCTCGGGTCCGCTAGCGGGAAAGGCACCGCACCATGCTCACC
>JBFJYB010000325.1:0-3429 GCA_041622835.1 Acidimicrobiales bacterium
ACGAGGTCGGCACCCACGTCGTCACCTACTGGAACGGCCGGGCCCAGCCGCTTCGGCTGCTGGCGTCGGGGCTCGCCCGCCACGACGAGCTCCAGGAGGGCCTGGCCGTGTTCGCCGAGTACCTGGTCGGCGGCCTGACCGTTGGACGGCTCCGGACCCTGGCGGCCCGCGTGCTGGCGGCGAGAGCGGTCGCCGACGGGGCCGAGTTCCTCGACACCTACCGGCTCTTGGTCGACGAGGTGGGGCTGAGCGAGCGCAACGCCTTCATGATCGCCATGCGGGTCCATCGAGGCGGAGGCCTCGTGAAGGACGCGGTGTACCTGAGGGGCCTCCAGGGCGTCGTCGACTACGTCCGCAAAGGAGGACGGCTCGACACGCTCCTGGTCGGCAAGATCGCGCCCGAGCACACCGCGGTGATCGAGGAGCTGCAACGGCGAGAGGTTCTGCATGCGCCGCCGCTTCGACCGAACTTCCTCAACCTGCCCGACACCCACTACCGGATCGAGCGGGTGCGGGAGGGTGCCGACCTCCGGGAGCTGGTGGACCTGACGTAAGCGGCCGCCGGCTCAGGCGCCGGTGATCGGCTCGCGGTACCCGACGATCGACGTCTCGACGACGAAGCCCAGCGACTCGTAGAAGGCGCGCGCTCCGTGGCGGCTGTCCTGCACCGTCAGCGAGACCCGCTGGGTCGACGACGCCGGCACGAGAGCCCGTGAGACGGCGCGAACGAGCGCTCCGCCGACGCCGGCGCGCCGGAGCCCGGGCGCAACGGCCAGGAAGTCGACGTAGCCGTCGCCGTCGGGGTCGATCCGGCCGGCCACGTACCCGCAGACCCCGCCACCGTCGTACTCGGCGACGAGGACGACCTGTTCGCCGCGACCTGCTCTTGCGATGACCTCTGACGCCGAGAAGTAAGTGGCCGGGAACTCGACGTCGTGGAGGGGTCGTATGCCGTCGAGGTCGGAGGCGGCGGCGGCGCGCACTGTCGGCATCTCCGACTCGACCGGCCAGGAGCCGATGGTCGCCGCGGTGGCGAACAGCACGTGGTTCAGCTCGCCGGGCCACCCCAGCCGGTCGGCGAGCGCGGCCATGAGGCGATGGGCGACGTCGGCGGAGAGGACCGAGCTGGTGACCGCGGCCGGCGTCTGGTCGGTGGCGGCGGCCACCAGACCCTCGGCGAGGTCGACCCATCGGTCGTCGTCGACGTCGATCCAGGGTCCGTAGACCCAGGCGCGGCCGGCGTCGACCGACCAGTCGATGGCGACCGCCCCGAAGACGCGGCCCGGCTCTCCGAGGACGCGCAGCGTGTCGGTCCATGGGGGCTCGAGGTCCTCGAGCTCGGCGCGCACCGCAGCATGGTCGGTCCCCACCGACGGCACGTTGCGATCCCGCCTGGCCTGCTGGCCGACGATGAGGTCGAGCACCGCACCGAGGTCTGACCCGCCCGCGTGCCGGGCCACCAGGCTCATCGCCCGGAGCCTACGCCGCCCTCGCTCGCTCCCCTGGATCGCGCAAACACTCAACAGCGGCGGGCCGGATGCCGATTGAAGGGGCAGCCCCCGACCATCAGGTGGAGCGCGTGATTGGCCATGCTGCGACGACGAACCATCACCCGCGCCGCAGCGCGCCCCGTCACGAGCGGGGCGTCTCGGCGGTCGAGGCGGCCATTCTCACCCCGCTCGTGCTGCTCGTGCTGTTCGGGCTGTTCGAGGGGGCGCTGATCCTGCACTCGGACATGACGGTCGCCGAGATGACCGGCGACGGCGCCCGCACCGGTGCGATCGCACGCGACGACGCCGACGCCGACCACCAGATCCTCCAGCAGATCGACGCCACCGCCGCGTGGTTCGACCGGGCGGCGATCGAGCGGATCGTGATCTGGCACGCGGCCGACCGGGAGGCCTCGCCCCCGCCGGGCTGCACGTCGGGACCGGTCGCGAGCGTGCCGGCGCTGGCGTGCTCCGTGTACGGCCCCGCCCACCTGGGCCTGCCTCCGGGCGCGTTGGTGTGCGGGTGGTGCCCTCCCGATCGCGACGCCGGCGAGTTGCTCGGCGTGTGGGTCCGGTTCGACTACTCGTCGGTCAGCAGCCTGCTCGATGCCGTCTCGATCGACCACCAGACGATCCTCCCGATCGAGTACGACCGATGAGCTCGCAGGGCAGAGACCAGCGTGGCGCGCTGTCGATCGAGGCCGCTCTGGCCATCCCGCTGCTGGTCTTCATCCTGTTCGGCTTCGTCGAGTTCGGCCTGGCATGGCGCAGCTCGAACAAGGCGGCGGCGACGGTGCGGGCCGCGGTGCTCGAGGCCTCGCGCGATCCCGAGCAGCGGGCGGTCGACCTCCACGTCATCGAGCGGATCAGGGCGGGGCTGCCCGGCGGCGCCCTCGACGACGTCGAGTGGCTGATCGTCTACCGCACCAACGACCCTCAAGGAGATCCAACGGCAGCCTGCTCGGCGGTTGCCGCCGCGGTCGGCGGAGGTACCGGCGGCGTCGTCGGGAGCTGCAACGTCTACGGCGGGACCGCGCTGGCAACCCTCGGGGCCGCCGACTTCACCGGTGCGGACTGCGTCGGGGCGCCCGACGAGCCGTTCTGCCCGGTCGGGCGCCGCAGCGTGTTCGGCCCCGGCGACCGTCTGGGCGTGGCCGTGCGCTTCCGGCACGACTGGATCACCGGGCTGCTACCGGGCGGCGGCCGAACGATCAGCGACCACAGCGTCACCGTCCTCGAACCGGACCCGGACGCGTAGGAGGGCCGACATGCGACGCGACCGCGGCTACATCCTGATCCTCTCGGGGCTGTCGATCGTCGCCATCACCGTCCTCGCTGCGCTCGTGGTGGACGTGGGCCACTGGCGAAACATCACCAACAAGGCCCAGCGCGCTGCAGACAACGCCGCCACCGCCGCAGTCGCCGAGCTGGTCGAGGTCGAGCTCGCGACCGGCGACCGGGCGGCGGCGGAGACGGCGGCGCGCACCCTCGCCGACGAGCTGGCCCGCGAGAACGGCTTCGACCCGGCCGATCCCGACGTCACCGTGTCGACGACGTTCTCCAAGGTCGCGTCGGTCGACCACGCCACCGTCGTGATCACCGAGAACGACGTCCCGCTGTTCTTCTCGCAGATGCTGATCGACGGCAAGAGCCTGACCAAGGCGGCCGAGGCCGCCATGAGCTCGTGCCAGGCGAGCTGCGGCCAGGAGGTCGTCGTGCCGCCGCCGTTCACCGAGACCATCGACACCGGCGTGGGCGGCGACGGGTGGGTGCCCGAGATCTCGGGCGACTACATCATGAGCCTCTACCACCACGAGACCGGGAACCAGCTGGTGTGCAGCGACCGGCGGATCAGCGCGCTGTGCGACCCGGGCGGCAACCCGACCTTCTACCCCGTCGAGCCCTACCCGGGGATGATGACCAACTACGCCCCGCCGCT
>JBFJYB010000326.1:0-3422 GCA_041622835.1 Acidimicrobiales bacterium
AGCGGCTGGCAACGGTCGAGGAAACGCTCGACCAGGACGGCTGCATCGTCGACAACGATCGCGCCCAGGCGCTGTTCGGCTTTCAAATCGCGGCCACGACCACCAACGGGAAGGTGCTCGACGAGTGGAAGCACACCTATCCGGGCGAGCCTGCAATGTGGTTCACGTCGCTGGCGCAACAGATCAGCCTCGCCGTGTTGCAGAAGTACCCGGACGGCGTGCCGTGGGCACCCTATCGGGCGGATGGTGATCGCTCGACGATCCCGTACGTCGGCAGGAGTCGCCGGACCGCCGACAACTCGATGCAGTTCGACACCTACTTCATCCCCGTCGCGCCTGCGCCGATCCTCGTGACATCGCGCATGATCTCGATGTCCGAGGCGTTCCACAAGCGCCTCGACGAATCTCCGGCCGAAGACCTCTCGCTGACCGAGCTCGGCGACGAGATGGAGAAGGGCGGCCACAGCCGGGTGCCGATCCTCGGCCCGAACGGTCGCATCAGGTACATCATCCACGGAAGCATGATCGACAAGTTCATCTCGAAGGAGGCGAGAGCCGGCGAGGACGTCAAGGCTCTTCGGCTCAAGCACCTGCTCGACGAGCCGGACATGGCACAGCTGTTCGCCGGATCGTTCGCCGTGATCGGGCCGAACGCAACCGTCTCCGATGCGCAGGCTGCGATGAACGCCATCGACGAGGCGCAGGACGTGTTCGTCACCCAGGACGGCACGGCCGAGAGCTCCGCGCTCGGCTGGCTGACGAACACGATGTTCGTGTAGGACCGCGAGCGACGAACGAGACCGGCAGCCGAAGCGAGCCGGAGGAGACCATGACCGAGCCGACCACGATCACCGACGGGCTCCGCTTCCCCGAGGGCCCGATCGCCATGGACGACGGCTCGCTGCTGGTGGTCGAGATCTGCCGGGCGACGCTGACCCGGGTGCACGCCGACGGCTCTCGCCAGGTGGTGGCCGACTTCGGCGACCCGGCGAGCGCCGGGCCGAACGGCGCCGCCATCGGCCCCGACGGCGCGGTCTACGTGTGCAACAACGGCGGCATGGTCTGGACCCGCCACGGCGACTGGGACATCCCGCTCGAGCTCCGCACCGGCGTGACCCAGACCGAGCAGTACCGCACCGGCTCGATCGATCGGGTCGATCTCGGGACCGGCGAGATCACCACCCTCTACGAGGAGTGCGACGGCGCCCGGCTGCGGGCTCCCAACGACCTGGTGTTCGACGGGGCGGGAGGCTTCTGGTTCACCGACCACGGCAAGACGCGCGCCGACGAGGTCGACCGCTGCGGGGTCTACTACGCCCAGCCCGACGGCTCCTCGATCCGGCGGGTGATCTTCCCTCTGCACCAGCCCAACGGCATCGGCCTCTCGCCCGGTGGCGGCACCCTCTACGTTGCCGAGACCCCCACCGGCCGGCTGTGGGCCTTCGACGTGACCGGCCCCGGCGAGCTGGCCGACGCCAACCCGCGGCAAGCCCGCAACGTGGCCAACACCCTCGGCCTGTTCGACTCCCTCGCGGTCGAGGCCGACGGGACGGTCGTGGTGGCCGCCATCGGCGACGGCCTGTGCGTGGCTCGGCCCGACGGCGAGGTGTCGTTCGTGGCGATGCCCGACCCGATCACGACCAACGTGTGCTTCGGCGGCCCCGACCTGACGACCGCCTACGTCACGCTGTCGGCCAGCGGCAAGCTCGTGTCGGTCCCGTGGCCGCGGCCAGGGCTCGCGCTGGCGTACGGCTGACGGGCCGGGGCGGCGACCTCGCTCCAGCCGCTACAGCGCGTCGTGGCCCTGTTCGCCGGTGCGGATGCGGGTGAGGCTCTCGACCGGCGACACCCAGATCTTGCCGTCGCCGATCTTGCCGGTGCGGGCGGTGGTCATGATGGCGTCGGTGGCCTTGTCGGCGTCGGCGTCGTCGACCACGACCTCGATGCGCGACTTCGGCGTGAACGAGACCTTGTACTCGGTACCCCGGTAGGTCTCGGTGTGTCCGCCCTGGCGGCCGAAGCCCTGGGCCTCGGTGACGGTCATGCCCTGCACGCCGATCCCACCGAGAGCGTCTTTGACGGCCTCCACCTGGTGCGGTTTCACGACGGCGGTGATCAGCTTCACGAGCAGGCTCCTCTGGTTCGGACTCGTGTTGGCACAATAGGTGACCGCTCCCACCCCCACAACCACCCCGTCCCGCTGTTCACACGGGCGAAACAGCCGGTTCATGCTGCGCCCGCCGCTCGCTTCTGTATCACTACGTAGATACAATCCCGGCGATGATGCTGCGAATCGAGACCGGATCGAAGATCCCGCCCTACGAGCAGCTACGGGCCCAGCTGTCGCTCATGGTCGCCGCCGGCCGGCTGCTGCCAGGCGACCGCCTGCCGACCATCCGCGCCCTCGCCGCCCGCCTCGACCTGTCGCCGGGAACCGTCGCCCGGGCGTACCGCGAGCTCGAGCACGCCGGGATCGTCGTCGGTCGCGGCCGGGCCGGCACCTTCGTCACCGATGCCCCGCCGGTCGCCTACTCGGTGCGCGAGCGCGAGAGCCGCCTGCACGACGCGGCCCAGGCGTTCACCACGCTGGCCCGCCAGCTCGACGTCGACGACAGCCGGGCGCTCGCGGCCGTCGAGGGAGCGTTGGCCGCCGGCTGATCCCGCCGTCGGTCCGGCCGGCCGATCCCTCATCAACGGATCGTGCGTGCCGATGGGACCGGGACGTCGTCGCCCGGACGACCACCAGGAGGCCACGATGGACACCCCCGTCGATACGCCCATGGACGTCGAGCCCATGGACACCGAGCCCGTCGACGAAGCCGAGCACGCAGACGCCGAAGCCCGGACCGGCGACGACGTGATGCCGACCTTCGACGTCCCCGACACCGCCGAAGAGCTCAACGACGACTTCCTGGCCGCTCCCCCCGAGGAGGCCGTCGACCCCGACGTGGCTGCCATCTTCGACGCAGTCGCCGGCGACGAGTTCGCTCACGTCGAAGGCCCCGCGAACTCCGATCGCGGTTGGGGTGATGCCGCCGAGCCCCTGGCCACCGAGACCCACGCCAGCGTCGACACCGATGTCGACGATCACCCGAGCGACCCGACCGAGGCCATCGACCCCGACGCGCCGCTGCTCAACCTCCCCGATGCCCACGATCCCGACCTTGGGGCCCGCATCGACGGCCTCGTCGCCGGTTTCCAGGTCAGGCTCGACGAGCTGATCGCCGAGCTCCACGCCGAGTGACCGGCGGGCGGGCGAACCGGCACCGGCGGCCGGGGCACGGACCGCTCAGCCGGCTGCGACCCGCCTGACCGACGCGAGCAGCCGGTCGACGTCGTCGTCGGTGACGTAGCGCACGACCCCGGCCCGGACGACGCCCCCCGAGTCGTCCAGCCCGAGGGCGGCCACGACCTCCACGGCG
>JBFJYB010000327.1:0-3412 GCA_041622835.1 Acidimicrobiales bacterium
CGTCGACCTCGATCAGCACCCGCAGATCGGGAAGGTCGGCCCGCACCCGGTCGACCCGGTCGGCCAGGCTGGCGTGGTAGACGAGGGCCTCGCAGTCGGCGTTGTCGAGCAGGTAGCGGAGCTCGTCGTCGAGGTAGCGGTAGTTGACGTTGATGGGCGAGAAGCGGCCCTTGAACGCGGCGAACTGGGTCTCGGCGTACTCGGGGCAGTTGAACATGAGCATGCCGACCTTGGCGTCGGCGTCGAGCCCCTGGTCGCGTAGGCACGCGGTGACCCGGGCGGCCCGATCGTCGTAGCGCGACCACGAGACCTCGCGGTCGCCCTGGATGACGGCGGGCTGGTCGCCGATGGCGTCGGCGACCGCCTCCCAGACGTCGGCGTAGTGCATGGCGGCTCCCCTGGTTCGTTCCGGCGTGCATCTTCGCGTGTGGCGTGACCGGGAGCGAAGCGCGCCCCGTCCGCTGTGCGTAGCATCGACCCGCTTCATGTTCTCTGACCGGAGGGAGCGACGTGGACGGCAGCGGGACGGAGCCTCGGTCCGACCAGGAGCTCAACACGGTCTTCGTGTACGGCACGCTCAAGCCGGGGGACGTCCGCTGGCCGATCATCGAGCCCCACGTGGTCTCGACCCGGCCCGCGGCCGTGTCCGGGCGGCTGTACGACACGGGACGGGGCTACCCGGCGGCGGTGTTCGACCGCCCCGGCACGATCCGCGGCGTCGTGCTGGAGCTCTCGCCCACCGACCTCGGTGAGGTGCTGGAGCTGCTCGACTTCGTCGAGGGCACGGTGTCGGGGCGGTACCAGCGGGTGCTGGTGACCACCGGGGAGGGAGCGCCGGTCTGGGCCTACGCCTTCGGCGAGAGCACCGACGGCCTGACCGACCTCGACGGCCACTGGCCCGACCGCTGACGTCGTTCTGGCGGGGCAGTGTCCCCTCTGGGGGCGTCAACCCTCGCCAGAACGGCTGATGGCGGCACCGACCGGATCGCTCGGGACCACGGCCCGGGTGACGGCGGCCGGGACGACCGGGATCTCGGCGTCGGTGAGTGGGCGCATCCACTGCTTGCGGGCCAGCGCGGCCTCGACGTGGGGAGCCAGCTCGGCCTGCTTGGCCGCCTCGCGCTCGGCCTCGCCGGCGGTGAAGGTGTCCATCACCTCGGCGGCGAACAGCTCCAGCGAGTGGCAGATGTCGGCGTGGCGGTTGCGCCCGGCCTGCTGGAGGAAGATGACCTGGTCGACGCCGGCTTCGGCCAGCGGGGTGAGGTGGCGTCGCATGTCGTCGGGGTTCCCGATGCCCGAGGCGTAGCTGTCACCGGCCGCCTCTGCCGCGGCGATCCGCCGTTCGACGCGGTCTCCGTGCTGCGCCTTGAACCCGGCCCACAGGTCGGTCCGCCCCGGCACGATGTCCTGGGCAACGAGGGCGTTCAGCGCGTACCCGAAGAAGTCGAAGCCCTCCTGGCCTCGCCGGATCGCCTCGACCCGGTCCTCGTGGAGCGAGAATCCGGCCACCAGCGCGATGTTGGCGTTGACGGTGTGGCCGACCGGCACGCAGACGTCGCTCCTGACGATGTCGTAGTAGGTGTCCACCCAGCTCCGCGCCTCGTCGGGGTCGACGAAGGAGAACGCCAGCGCGCCGACGCCGAGGCTCGCCGCCAGCTTGATCGTCTCGCGCTGGGTGCACGCCATCCACATGGGCGGGTGCGGCTTCTGCTGGGGCTTGGGCACCACGTTGCGGCACGGCATCGAGAAGAACTCGCCCTCGAACCCCGGGTAGGGCTCCAGCACCATCATGTTGGCGATCTGCTCGGCCGCCTCGATGCACATGGCCCGCTTCTGCTTGGCCGGGATCCCGAACCCGCCCAGCTCGAGCCGGGTCGCGCCCTCGCCGATGCCGAATTCGACCCGGCCCCCCGAGAGCAGGTCGAGGGTGGCGAGGCCCTCGGCGGTCCGGGCCGGATGGTTGTAGTTCGGGATGACCTGCCGGATGCCGTGGGCCAACCGGATGTTCTCGGTGCGCACCGCCGCGGCCGCCAGGAAGACCTCCGGCGCCGACGAGTGCGAGTACTCGTCGAGGAAGTGGTGCTCGACCTCCCACGCGAAGTCGTACCCGAGCTCATCGGCGAGGACGACCTGGTCGAGCGCCTCGCCCAGCAGCCGCCCCTCGTCGCCGTCCGCCCACGGACGGGGCAGCTGGTGCTCGTAGAAGACCCCGAACTTCACGCCGTGGCTCCCGATGCGGGCACGGCGCTCATCCGAGGTCGACGTCGACGTCGAGCCCGAACGCCTCGGCGAACCGGGCCCGGTAGGCGGGTGGATCGACGGCCAGCGCCCCGAGCTCGACCCACTCCTCGTCGGACATGGCGTCGCGGCCGGCGATCAGCTCGGCGCCGCCCCAGGCGCACGGCCACCGCAGTCGGGGGGTGTCGGTGGCCAGCGCCTCGGCCACCACGTCGGCAACCACGTCGGGCTGGACCTCGGCCATGATGCCGGCAGCGTAGAACTCGAGCATGCGCTCGTACTGCGGCTCGTAGGCGGTGGGTGTCGGGTGGTCGGGGTTCTTGGGCAGGATCGCGGTGCGGGTGATCCCGGGCTCGATCACCGACACCTTGATCCCGAACGGGGCGACCTCCTGGGCGAGGCTCTCGCTGAGTGCCTCGAGCGCCCACTTGGAGCCCGAGTAGACGACCTGCCCGATGGCGGCGATGCGGCCGGCGATCGACGAGACGTTCACGATGTGACCTTCCCCCCGTTCGCGCATGCCGGGGAGCACCGCCTGGACGCAGCGGATCGCCCCCCAGTAGTTCGTCTCGAACGCCAGCTTGGCCGCGTCGATGTCGACGTCCTCGGTGGTCGCGTTCCAGCCGATGCCTGCGTTGTTGACCAGCACGTCCACCCGACCCGCGCTCGCGAGCACGGCGTCGACCGCCCGAGCGACGGACGCGGCGTCGGTGACGTCGAGCTCGACGGGGTGGACGACGACGCCGGCCGCGTCGGCCATCGCTGCCAGCTTGGTGCCGCGATCCAGGTCGCGCATCCCCCCGTGCACCTCGTGGCCGTCGGTCGCGAGCCGCAGGGCGACTGCCCGCCCGATACCCGAGTTGGCGCCGGTCACCAGCGAGACGGTCATTGGGGTTCCCCTTCCCGGCCCATCAGGCCCGGAAGGGTACTCGCTGGGCGCTAGCTGCCAGGCAGGCGCCGGCCGGTGACCTCGGTGGGCTCGATCCTGATGAAGTGACCCTTGAGCCCCGGCGCCCATGGCTCGACCGGGAGGTCGGCCACCGCGACCAGCTCGTCGAGCCGCTCGACCTCGAACGCCTTGCCGTGGACCACCACGCTCCAGCCGATGTGGCGCTCCTCGTCGGTCGAGTCGATCTCGAACGCGACGCCGCGCCCCAGCACGGCGGCGGCCAGC
>JBFJYB010000328.1:0-3401 GCA_041622835.1 Acidimicrobiales bacterium
CGGCGAACAGGTCGGCCTCGGGCAGCTCGGCGTCGAAGGTGCACTCCGCCAGGACGTAGTCGTCGTAGGGGTAGGCGTCGGCGGCGTGCTCGTCGGCCAACCCGAACCAGAAGCGCTCCTGGGGATCGACCTGGGTCGCGTGCGCCCGCAGCGCCTCCGAGCGCCGGTGGTACCAGCGCCCGACCTCGACACGCGTGGTGATCCGATGGTCGGTCGACGGGCGGGTGAACCACTTCTCGTCGTAGGGCGAGTCGAGACCGAGCTCGAGATACTTGTCGTGCAGGGCATGGATCCGGGCTCGCGACCACACCGTGTAGTAGAGCTTGCTCGGCCGCCAGGGCGCACCGGCCTCGGGGTAGGCGCCAGGGTCTGACGCCAGCTCGAAGGCCGGCACCGAGATGTCGTGGACGCGGAGGTGGTCGGGATGGCGGTATCCCTGCTGGTCGTCGCTGTAGGTCACCACCACGTGCGGCTGCTCGAGCCGGATGATCCGGACCAACCGACCGATCGCCTCGTCCATGGGAGCCCGGGCGAAGCACTCGGGATGGTCGTTGGCCGGGGTGTTCTCCATGCCCGAGTCGCGGTAGCCGAGCCAGTGCAACGACTGGTAGCCGATGATGGCCGCCGCTTGCTCCAGCTCGCGGCGACGCACCGCCGGCAGCCGATCGCGCACGTCGGGTCGGTCCATGGCCTTGTTGACCACGTCGCCCTCCTCGCCGCCGGTGCAGCAGACCAGCGTGGCCGCGACCCCGTCGTCGGCGTACTTGGCGACCGTCGCCGCGCCCTTCGACGACTCGTCGTCGGGGTGGGCGTGAACGGTCAGGAGGCGAAGGGGACCGGGCATGCCGGTGACGTTATCGGCCGCGTCGACGGCGTCACTCAGGCCACCGGCTCGAGGTCGGTCTCGCCGGTCTCCTCGTCGAGGCGGAAGCGCCACCCGAAGCGCTCGGCCAGTGCCGCCCGGCCCTCCTCGGGGCCGCTGGCGATCACCTCGTCGCCCACCTGGAACCGGGCCCGGCCGCTCGGTCGGTACAGATAGCGGTCACCCCGCCGGATGGCGAGGACGGTGAACCCGGGCTCGATGTTGAGCTGGAGCTCGCTGAGGCTCCTGTCGGCCACCGCCGAGCCGGTCGCCACCGGGACCTTCGTGACGACCTCGTCGGACTCGCCCAGCGCGATCCCGAGGATGGGGTGCACCTCCTCGCCCCGCTCGATGAGCCACACCATCTGGTTGGCCTGGTCGCCGATGTCCTCGGCCGCGGCCGAGAGGTGGAGCAGGCCCCGTAGGGGCGACGGGTCGATGTCCTCCTTGGCGGCCCGCAGCACCCAGAGCTCGAGCCGGTCGTTCATCTCGTCGAGGCGGCGTTCGAGGTGCCTGACCTCGGCCGCCAGCCCGCGGTCGCCGAGCACCAGCGCCGAGTAGGCGAGCCCGACCGCCACCTCGGACAGGTTCTTCATCTCGACCAGGACGTCGACGGCGCGGTCGAGGTCGGACATCCACGGGTCCTCGTTGGGCGTCGGCGGGATCCACTCCGGCGCCGCCGCCAGCTCGCGCAGGCGTCGGATCCCGGCCGGCGAACCGCGCATGAACAGCACGTCGCCGGGGATCAGGACCTGGTCGCCGTCGATGTCGGTGATCCACGACCGGTCCCGGCGGATGGCCATCACGCGGAGCCCGAGGGCGACCGGCAGCTCGAGCGTGGACAGCAGCACGTTGGCCATGTGCGAGCCCTCGCTCACCAGCACCCGGTGCGACACCTCCTCGGCGTCGGACAGGTCGGCCACCAGCTCGGCGGGGATCCCCAGCCGATGGGTCACGATGCGGGCGATGTCGACCGCGTCGTTGGCGATGCGCTCGATGGCGCTGACGACCTGGAGCACCGACGACATGCCCTCGGCGTCGCGCGGGTGGCGGACCGCCATGATGCAGATGCCCCGCATGTCCTGGACCAGCTCGCTCATCCGCCCCTCGAGGTCGACCAGTTCCTCGGCCATCTCGGGGTCGTTGAAGTAGAGAGCGGCGTAGGCGAGGTCGACCATCAGCTCCGAGAGGTCCTTGGCCTCGGCGAGCATGGTGCGGAGGTTGCGGGGTCGGTCGTCCATCAGGTCACCTCGCAGGGTAGTTGGCCGGGAATTCACGGGATCGGCCGTTCACAGGATCAGGGCCTCCACCGCCAGCACCAGCACGAACGCGCCGACCAGGTCGAGGACCGAGGTCACCAGCGGGATCCCGTAGGTGTCGGGGTCGACCCCGAACCGCACGGCGGCGATCGTCCCGTAGTACGCGACCGCCGCCACGACGACGGTGACGACGGCGCCGCAGACGAGCGCCAGCCCGAGCAGATCGAAGATGCCCGGGCTGGCCAGGTCGAGCGAGCGGGCGCCGAGGTGGGCCAACAAGGCGGTCACGGCGAACCCAGGCAGCGCCAAGCCGAAGGTCCCGGCGATGTCGGTCCGGGCTGGTCGGGTCGGCACGGCCGCCGGCCCGATGAGGCCCAGGTGGAGCTTGGTCGAGAGCCGGCTCGACAAGATGCCGCCCAGGGCTCCGGCAACGGCGAGGAAGCCGGGGAGGAAGACGAGCAGTGCCGGGAGCGAGCCGAAGTCGGCGAGTTGCTTCTCGACGGTGAGCCCGGCCAGCAGGTCGAACAGCCCGGCCAGCACCAGCACCGGGATCGACTCGCGCAGGATCTGGCGGATCGCCACCGAACCGGTCGCGAGCACCGCAGCGAGCGCGACCGCCGTGACGGCAGCCAGCGCGACGGCGAGGACGTCGGACAGCGTCGACCGGTCGACGATACGGGCGGCGAGAAGCAGCGCCGGCAGCGTGACGACGTCGCCGGCGGCGGTGACGAGCGGTGCGGTCACGTTGTCCGGGTCGAGGTCGTAGAAGACCGAGCCGGCGGTGAGGGCCAGCGCGATGACCATCACGATGACCGACGCGAGGAGGCCACCGACGACCGAGATGACCACGAAGTCGGCCAGCGAGATCGACTCGGAGATGCCGAACCCGACCGCGGTCGCCTTGGCCAGCACGCCGAGAGCGAGCGACATCACGAGGGTGAGGGTGAGCGACGCGAAGACGTTCTGTCCGACCACGGTGGCGGGACGGAACGAGAAGTGGAACGTGCCGGCGTGGATGGACGTGCCGAGCCGGCTGCCCATGGCACCGAAGATGTTGCCCCGGAGGGCGATGGTGGCCGGCACGATCAGGAGCAGGCCGGGGAGCTCGTCGAGCCGATCGGTGCTGCCGCCGAGCACGAGCCCGGCGACCACGCTGGCGACCGCCAGCGCGAAGAGGGCGGAGAGGCTCTGCGCGACCGCTCGGAGGTCGTAGCCGAGCAGGCGCGGCAGCGCCCCGCGATCCTGCCACCGACGAAACCACCGTCGGACCCAGGCCGTCA
>JBFJYB010000329.1:0-3396 GCA_041622835.1 Acidimicrobiales bacterium
CATCCGGCTGAGCATGGCCCGCCGGCTCCGCTACGACAACAACGACATGGCCCAGCTCGAGGAGCGGCTCCGAGAGGCGGTCGATGCCCGGTACCGGCTGATCGCAACCGACGGCGTGTTCTCGATGGACGGTGTGATCGCCGACCTCGCCGCCATCTGCGATCTCGCCGATCGCTACGACGCGCTCGTCATGGTCGACGACTCGCACGCCACCGGCTTCGTCGGCGCCACCGGCCGCGGCACGCCCGAGCACTGCGGCGTGCAGGGCCGGGTCGACATCGTCACCAGCACGCTCGGCAAGGCCATGGGCGGAGCGTCCGGAGGTTTCACGAGCGGCCGGCAGGAGATCGTCGACTGGCTGCGCCAGCGGTCCCGCCCGTATCTGTTCAGCAACTCGCTGGCGCCGGTGATCGCCGCCACGACCCTGCACGTGCTCGACCTCCTGCAGTCGGCCGACGACCTCCAGCGCCAGCTGGCGCGCAACTCGCAGCGGTTCCGGGAGGGCATGGCCTCCGCCGGGTTCACCCTCACCGGTGGCGGGCACCCGATCATCCCGGTGATGCTGGGCGAGGCCCCCGTGGCGGTCGAGATGGCCGAGCGGCTGCTGGCCGAGGACGTGTTCGTGACCGCGTTCTCCTATCCGGTCGTGCCCCACGGCGCGGCTCGCATCCGCACCCAGATGTCCGCCGCCCACTCCGACGACGACGTCAGCGAGGCCATTTCGGCGTTCACCCGGGTCGGTCGGGCGATGGGCGTCGTGTCGTGAAGGCACTGGTGAAGGCTCGCCGCGAGCCGGGGCTGTGGCTCGAAGAGGTGCCGGCGCCCGATCCGGGTCCTGACGACGTGGGGATCCGGGTCCACAGGACGTCGATCTGCGGCACCGACCTGCACATCCACCGCTGGGACACGTGGGCGCGGGACACGATCCCGGTGCCCATGGTCGTCGGCCACGAGTTCACGGGCGAGATCGCCGAGGTCGGCGCGAACGTGGGCGGGCTCGAGGTGGGACAGCGGGTGGCCGGCGAAGGCCACATCACCTGCGGCCACTGTCGCAACTGCCGAGGTGGTCGCCGCGAGTTCTGCCACAACCACATCAGCGTCGGCGTCACCCGGCCGGGCGCCTTCGCGGAGTACGTGGTGCTCCCGGCCCAGAACGTCTTCGTGGTCCCCGACCACATCGACGGCGACCTGGCTGCCGTGCTCGACCCGCTCGGCAACGCCACCCACACCGCGCTGCGTTACGACGTGGTCGGCGAAGACGTCCTCATCACCGGCGCCGGGCCGATCGGCGCCATGGCCGCCGCCATCGTGCGGCACGTGGGCGCCCGCAACGTGGTGATCACCGACGTCAACCGGTTCCGGCTCGACCTGGCCCTGGAGCTGGGGGCGACCCGCGCCGTCGACGTCACCCGAGAAGGTCTCGGCGCGGTCATGGCCGAGTTGGGCATGACCGAGGGGTTCGACGTCGGCCTCGAGATGTCTGGCGCCGAGCCGGCCTTCAACCAGATGCTCGCCGCCATGAACCACGGGGGCCGCGTTGCCGCCCTGGGGATTCCCTCGGGTCCCATCACGCTCGACGTGAACGACGTGATCTTCAAGGGGCTCGAGATCCAGGGGATCTACGGCCGCCGGATCTTCGAGACCTGGTACAAGATGGCGGCCATGTTGCAGAGCGGTTTGGACGTCTCCTCGATCATCACCCATCGACTCGACGCCGACCGGTTCGACGAGGCATTCGAGATCGTCGCCGAGGGCCGCTGCGGCAAGGTGATCCTCGACTGGACCTGATCGAGCGCTCCCGGCGGCTGATGTGGCCCCGGTCGCGCGGTCTGGGCCGGGTGTAGAGTCGGCCCCAGGGATCGATGCAGGATCTGTCGGACCACGAGGCGCCCGGCCTGGAGGTTCCACCGGCTGTGGCGGCGGTCGCCGACGCTCTGTCGGCCAGGAGACCGTTACGCGTCGCATTCGAGGCATTCGCACCCGACATCGTGCTGCACATGGGTCCGGTACGCACCCGGCTGACCCCGTCGACGTGGATCAATTGGGTCGAGTACCTCCGCTGCTGTGGCGGTGTGAGCGGCCTGCGGGCCGAGTTCGAACACGTCGAGTGCCGATCGGACGGGACCGTGCTCCTGCGGGGCCGGTGGGTCGGTCAGCGTGACGGGTCGCCGGTGTGGTCCACCCTGAGCGACGTCACCTACCGGGTCAGCGGCGGCCGGATCGTCGAGCTGTGGACCTCGCCCGGGAACTACACCCTCATGTTCGGTCCGAAGGCGCACACCGTGGTGGGGTTCGCCCTCCCGATCCTGCGGTTCCGCCGGTGGGCGGCTCGGCGAGCGTCGGCCAGGCCGGAGGCGCTGGAGACGTCTCCGTGACCGGTCCTGCCGCAGAGCCCCTGATCGTGGGAGCGAGCATCTCCGGGCTGTTCACCAGCCACCGGATGGCGGAGCGAGGGATCAAGCATCAGATGGTCGGCCTACCGCCCGGCGACGGACCGCGGCTCGGCGAGTCCCTCGATCTACCCGGCTCGATCGCGACGTCGACGTGGTTCCCGTCCTTCGCCGACTATTTCCACCCGAAGCTCGGGATTCAGCTGTACTTGTTCGACCATTGCGCCGACGTCTCGGGTTCGCTCGGTCGGGGCACGGGGCTGTGCCTACGCGCCTTGGGATACCGCCGCATCCGGCACGTGATCCACGTCGACCGGGTCGGCTTCGACCGGGCCCTGTTCGAGCGGGTCGTGTCGAGCCCGCACTGCACCCACCTCGAGGCTCAGGTGGAGAAGCTCCACTACGACCCGGGAACCGATCGTGTCGACACGGTCGGCCTGAGCACCGGCGACGAGCTCCGGGCCACCGTGGTGGTCGACGGCACCGGCCCGCGACGGATGCTGGCCCGTGAGATCGGTCTGGAGTACCGCACCTCGACTGCGCCGCAGCGAGTGGTGTTCACCCACTGCCATGCGCCCCGACCGCTGCCACCGCCGGTAGGGGGGTGGCGCGCTGCCACCACCATCGTCCGACTGCACCGCGCCGTCGACGGCTTCGACGGGGTCGTCTGGTGCATCCCGCTCGGCGACTACGTGTCGATCGGCGTCTCGGCCGAGGTGACCGAGATCGAGCACGCGTCGAGCGAGTTGGTTCTCGACGTGGCCTGCGAGGCACTCGAGCGGTCGGGTGTCGACTGCCGACAGGTGTATCCCGACCCGAAGCCTCCGGTCTCGGTGTCGTTCACCTACGGCGAGTACGAGCGGGGGTTCGGAGCGAACTGGGTCCTGGCCGGCCCGGCGTTCGCGAGCTACTGGTTCCCGATCAGCACCGGCGTGGCCCTGGCGATGGGTGCCGCCGACGCGGCCGTGGGCCTGGTCGAGGGTCGCGCCGACGCCGGTCGGGCCTA
>JBFJYB010000330.1:0-3385 GCA_041622835.1 Acidimicrobiales bacterium
ACCCAGGCGTACTCGTGGGCCTCGGGCATCCGCTTGTAGGCCGACTCGAGCGCGTCGGCGAGCGCGGCGAACAGCACGTCGACCGAGATCCCCTTGTCGGTGGCCAGCGCCTGGAGGGCTTCCATCATGTCGGGGTTCATCAGGCTGTCGCCCTCCTGTCGGCGCCACCAGAGCGCCCGGGCTTCGGTGCGGGTCCCCACTCGAAGACCGTCCTGGCCTTGTCGATGTGGGCGTACGGAATTCGGTGCTCGTCACCGTCGGCGACAACCACCACCGACTCGTCATCGGCGTCGGCGAGGACGCCGGCGATCCGCCGCGTCTCTGCGACGCCCGCCGCCAGCTTGATCGTCACCTCCGAGCCGACCGCACCCCGGAAGTGGGTGGGCGTGCGCAGCTTGCGCTCGAGGCCGGGGCTGGTGACCTCGAGTGTGTACCGGCCGGGCACCGGATCGTGCTCGTCGAGGGCGCGCGAGACGGCGCGGGTGGCCTCGGCCACCTGGGTGAGGTCGACACCGCCGGGCCGATCGACGGTGACCCGCAGCACAGCTCCGGCCTGCTCGACGTCGAAGAGCTCGAGGCCCAGCTCGGTGACCAGGGGTTCCACGACGGCGCGCACCTGATCGGTCACGCTCATGGCTTCACCTCCTGTTCGATCGTGCTCGGTTGTCTCCAGTTCGCCCCAACGAGAAACGGCGTGGGCCGAGCCCACGCCTGCCACCCCTCGGGGTCGTCACTGACGCAACCGAAAACTATACCGATCAGTCGCTGCGAGTTCGCGCCCTCCGGGCGCTCATGCGCAGATCCCGGCCGCCCGGCCGTGGCCGACGGCCACGGCCCACGCGCTCATTCGCCTCTTCGGCGGATCAGGTCGACCTTGACCGCGGCCCCGTTGGCGTCGTCGCCCTGGGCGTCGAGCAGGGCCTGGCGGTCCTTCTCGGCCTCCCGCGCCGCCTTCTCGGTGTCGACGCGGGCGATGGCCGCCTCGGCGCCGTGCTCGTTGATGAACGTCGCCCAGTCCACCAGCGCGTCGACCATCTCGTCCTCGGGGACGACCGCGACGTTGCGACCCTGCACGAACAGGTGGCCCCGCTTGTTCCCCGCCGCGATGCCCAGATCGGCGTCACGCGCCTCCCCGGGGCCGTTGACGACGCACCCCATCACCGCGACCTGGAGCGGGATCTCCCGGTCGCCGAACGCCTCGAGCGCCCGGTTGGCCACGTCATAGACGTCGATCTCGGCCCGTCCGCAGCTCGGACAGGCGATCAGGTCGACGTTCTTGCGCTCGCGGAGGCCCAGGCTCTCGAGCAGCTGGCGGCCGGCCTTGGCCTCCTGCACCGGATCGGCGGTCAGCGAGTACCGGAGCGTGTCGCCGATCCCCTCCGCCAGCAGCGTGCCGATCCCCGCCGTCGACTTGATCAGACCGACCGGCGGCGGCCCGGCCTCGGTCACGCCCAGGTGCAACGGGTGGTCGGTCACCTCGGAGAGCTGCCGGTACGCCTCGATCATCAGCGGGACGCTCGACGCCTTGACCGCGATCTTCACGGTGTCGAAGTCGACCTCCTGGAAGTAGGCCAGCTCGGTCATGGCCGACTCGACCATGGCCTCGGGTGTGACCCGGCCGCCGTACTTCGCGTACAGGTCGGGGTGCAGGGAGCCTCCGTTGACCCCGATGCGGATCGGGATGCCCCGGTCCTTGCACTCGGACGCGACCGCCTTGATGTGCTCGGGCCGGCGGATGTTGCCGGGGTTGAGGCGGAGGCAGTGCACCCCGGCCTCGATGGCAGCCAGCGCCATCTTGTACTGGTGGTGGATGTCGGCCACGATCGGCACCGGCGAGCGCGGGACGATGTGGGCCAGACCCTCGGCCGCCTCGATCTCGTTGCACGTGCACCGCACGATGTCGGCTCCGGCCGCGGCCAGCGCGTAGATCTGCTGGAGCGTGCCCTCGACGTCGGCGGTCTTGGTGATGGTCATCGACTGCACGCTCACCGGCGCGCCGCCACCGACCGCGACGTCGCCCACCATGATCTGGCGCGTCTGGCGCCTCGGGAAGGTCGGAGCTACGTCCATGGGTGGCGCGGGCCCGTCACAGGACCGGGTCCCGGATGTCGAGGTACAGCGCGGCCAGCCCGACGCTCAAGAGCACGAACAGGACGAGATAGGTGAGCGGCAGCAGCTTGGCCACGTCGGCGTGGTGCCGGTTGCCGGACCGGGACCGGAGCCGCTCGTAGATGGCGATGACCACGTGCCCGCCGTCGAGCGGGAGCAGCGGGACGAGGTTGAAGACGCCGACGAAGATGTTCAAGATGATCATGAACTGCAGCAGGCCCTCGACTCCGGTCTCGGTGAGCGCCGCGCCGATCCGGGTCGCCCCGTAGATCGAGATGATGCGCCCGTCGTCGGCGGAGTCGCCGCTCGCCGTCTGGCCGGGCGCGGGCGCGCCGCCGTCGACGGCAACCTCGTCCTCCTGGCCGAAGACCTGGCCGAAGAAGTCGCTCAGGCCTCCGGGCGTGAAGAACCGGCCGAGCTGCACGGCCGACTCCTTGGTCACCGTCCCGAACTCGGTGATCGAGCGGCCGGCGGCAACCAGCACGTTGTCGGGCTCGGCCGGCACGAGCTCGGGCCCGACGCCGAGGAAGCCCTGCCCCTCCGGGTTGGTGCCGAGCACGCCGGTCAGGTCGACGCTCTGGCCGTCGCGGTCGACGGTGACGACGACGCTCTCGCCCGGCCGGGCCAGCACGGCGTCGCGGAGCTCGTCGAAGGTGGCGACCCGGACGCCGTCGAGGCCCACGATCTGGTCTCCGGGCTGCAATCCCATCGCCGCCGCGGCACTGTCGTCGGACACGACGCTCACCTGCCAGTCGTCGGTGGACAGCACGTCGGTGCCGATGTCGAAGCCCCGGAACCCAGGCCCGACGAACAGGGCGAACAGCATGGCGATCGCCATCAGGAAGTGCATCGCCGACCCGGCCACCGCCACCGACAGGCGGCGCCAGAACGGCGCCTGCCGGTAGGTGCGCGACTCCTCGGCGGGGGCGACCTCCTCCAGGTTGTTCATGCCGATGATGCGCACGTAGGCCCCCAGCGGAAGGGCCTTCACGCCGTACTCGGTCTCTCCCCTGTGGAACGACCAGATGCGGGGGCCGAACCCGAGGAAGAACTCGGTCACCTTCATGCCCGCGGCCTTGGCGGTCACGTAGTGGCCGAGCTCGTGGACGAAGATCATGACCACGATGGCGAGGACCACGACGACGATGGCCGGACCGCCGGTGAGCGCGAGCAGCACCAGCAGCGAGGCCAGGACGATCAGCCCGCTCCAGGAGTCGGGGGCCTCCTCGTCGACGCCGCCGGGTGCGACTCGATCGGGAGCGGTCATGCCGCCTTC
>JBFJYB010000331.1:0-3384 GCA_041622835.1 Acidimicrobiales bacterium
CGCCGACGACCTCGTGTGGGTCGTCGACACGTTCGCAGAAGCGGCCGGCCGCGTGCGTCGGGCCGGCGCCGACGCAGTCGAGATCCATGCGACCCACGGCTACCTGCTCTCGACGTTCCTGTCGCCGGCCGACAACCGCCGCACCGACGAATGGGGCGGCTCCCCCGAGGCGAGGTCGAAGCTCACCGTCGACGTGACCGCCGCGGTGCGCGCCGCCGTGGGCACCGACATGGCCGTGATCGTCCGGCTGAGCGGACGGGAGTTCGGCGGCGACATGGGCATCACCACGGCCGAGGCCGCCGACGCTGCGGCGCGCTGTGTCGCAGCCGGTGCCGACGCCATCCACGTGAGCGGCTACGGCAGGAACTCCTTCTCCAACTTCACCGACGGGCCGCTCCCCGACGCCGTGGGCGCGTACCGGGACGACGCCGCGGCGGTCAAGAGGGCCATCGACGCCCCGGTGATCGCGGTCGGCCGCATCCTGCCCGAGCTGGCCGACGAGATGATCGGGGCCGGCGAGTGCGACTTCGTGTCGATGGGCCGGCAGCTGCTGGCTGACCCCGACCTGGTCGACAAGCTCCGTGCCGGCCGGCGGCGCGCCGTTCGACCGTGCATCAACTGCTACGTGTGCGTGGAGCAGAACTTCTTCGACGACCCGCCCGTGTGTGCGGTCAACCCGGCCCTCGCCCAGAGGCTGCCGGCATGGACAGCCGCCGACTCGCCCCGCCACGTCGTCGTCGTCGGTGGGGGCCCGGGCGGCATGGAGGCCGCCAGGATCGCGCGCGAGCGGGGCCATCGGGTGACCCTGCTCGAGGCCGGCGACCGGTTGGGCGGGACGGCGTGGTTCTCCCAGGTGACCACCCCCGACAACGGGCAGCTCGTCGACTGGCTCGCCAGCGAGCTCGACCGGCTCGGGGTCGTGGTGCAGCTCGCCACGAGAGCGAATGCGTCGATGATCGAGGCGCTCCGTCCCGATGCGGTGGTGGTCGCGACCGGAGCGGTCAGGGGACGACCCGACGTGCCGGGCGCCGACCTCCCCCACGTGCGCACCGGAGACGAGCTGCGCAGCTTGGTGCTCGGCGAGGCCTCGCCGGACCATCCGGCGCGGCTTCGCACGCTGTCGAGGGTCGGGCGAGGCCTTCGGATCACGTCGAACGCCGATCTGGTCCGCGCCGTCACCCGGCGATGGATGCCCATCGGGCGACACGTCGCGATCGTCGGCGGAGGGCTGGTCGGGCTGGAGCTGGCCGAGTTCCTGGCCGAGCGGGACCGTTCCGTCACCGTGATCGAGCCCGGCGGCCAGCTCGGCCTGCCCATGGCCATGCCGCGGCGATGGACCGCGGTGCGCCGGGCCGCGGCTCACGGTGTGACGCTCGTGCGCCGAGCCGAGGTCACCGAGATCACCGCCCACGAGGTCGTGTTCCGGGTGGACGGCGTGCTGGATCGCGCTCCCGCCGACGACGTCGTCCTCGCCAGCGAGGTGAGTCCGTCCTCGACGCTCGCCGACCAGCTCGCCTCGCTCGATCTCGAGGTCCACGTGGTGGGTGACGCCGGCGAGATCGGCTACATCGAGGGCGCGATGGTCTCGGCGTGGAGCGTCGCGAGCAGCCTGTGATGTCGGCGCTGCCGAGTACTTCGCGCTGCGAACGTGGGACTCGAGCCGGTGGTCAGGAGCCGCCGGGGAGTGGTGTCGGGTGGGCGAACGGCTGGAGCTGTGCGTCGATCCCGCCGTCGACGAAGAGCACCTGGCCGACGACGTAGCTCGCGTCCGGTGACTGCATGAAGGCGATGGCGGCCGCCAGCTCCTCGGGCTCGGCCCAGCGATCGATGGGGATGCCGATGGCATCGAGACCGGCCTTCGCCACCGGGTCGGCGGCGACGGCCTCGGTCATGGCGGTCCGGGTGATCCCGGGAGCGACCGCGTTGACCCGCACCCCGCGCCCGATCCAGTCGGCGGCGTTGGCCCGCACCCAGTAGGCCAGCGCGAGCTTCCCGGCCGGGTAGGCCAGCCAGCCGCGATCGGCGAACGCCTCGACGACGTCCTCCTCGTCGGCGTCGAGGAAGAGCCTCGCGTCGTCGGGCGACAGGCCCGGCGTCATGGTGGTGCTGTTCGACGAGACGAGGACCACCGAGGCGTCGGTGCCCGCCTCGAGCGCACCCCGCAGACCCTCCAGAACGGCCATCGTGCCGTAGTAGTTGACCCGCACGATGAGCGGCCCCGACGTGCCGCTCACGCCGGCGCACGGGATGAACCCGTCGAGCGTGCCGCCGCACGCGTCGAGCACGCCGTCGACGGCACGGCTCCGGCCGTCGGGGGTCGACAGATCGGCCTCCACGTCGGCGGCGTGGCGGTCGACCCCGATGACCCGGTGGCCCTCGGCCTCCAGCCGAGCCTTGGTGGCGGCGCCGATCCCACTGGCGGTGCCGGTCACCGCGACCGTCCTGGGCGCCATCAGCGGTCGGCGATCTCGAGCAGCCCGTAGGCCATGGCCTTGGCCGCCTTGTAGTCGAGCTTGCCGACCGGGGTCCTCGGCACCGTCTCGACGAACAGCACCTCCTTGGGCACCTTGTAGTCGGCGATCACGGATCGGCAGTGCTCTCGCACGTCATCGACCGCGAGCTCGGTCTCCTCGCGCCGCACGAGGGCGGTCACCTGCTGTCCCCATCGCTCGTGCGGGGTTCCGACGACCGCCGCGTCGGCGATGCCGGGGTGGCGCATCAGCGCCGCCTCGACCTCCTCGGGGAAGATCTTCTCGCCGCCGGAGTTGATCGACCCCGAGCCGCGACCGAGCAGGCTGATCGAGCCGTCGTCCTCCTGACGAGCGAAGTCCCCCGGGATCACCCAGCGCTTCCCGTCGACGACCGGGAACGTGGCCTCGGTCTTCTCCTCGTCCTTGTAGTAGCCCAGCGGGATGTGGCCGCTGCAGGCGAGCAGGCCGACCTCACCCACCGCCGCCGGCCGATGGTCCTCGGTCAGCACGGTCGTGTCGGGCCCGGTCATGAAACGGGGAGCGTCGTGGTCCTCGGTGCCGGCGCCGCTGCCGGTCGCGCCGGTCTCCGACGAGCCGTACGAGTCGATCAGCATCGCCTCGGGGAAGGCCTCACGCAGGCGGCTGCGGACCCCCGGTGTCAGCGGGGCGGCACCGTTGGCGACGACGACGATGCTCGACAGGTCGTAGTCGGGCGCGTCCGGGCCCAGGAGCAGGTCGGCGATCGGCTTGCCCATGGCGTCGCCGATGACGCTGAGCGAGTTGACCCGGTTGGCGGCTGCGATCTCGAGCACCTTGTCGGGGTCGAACCGGGGCTCGCAGTACAACACGAAGGTGCCGCCGACCAGGTGGATGTTGCCCATCGCCCACTGGCTCCCGCCGTGCATGAACGGTC
>JBFJYB010000332.1:0-3348 GCA_041622835.1 Acidimicrobiales bacterium
AGCACCTTCTGGGTGATGGCCAGGGTCCCGAACACGTTGACCTCGAAGAGGTGGCGAACCCGGTCGAGGGGCACGTCGCCCAACGGGCCGGTCTGGCCGGCGCCCGCGTTGTTGATCAGCACGTCGACGTCCCACCGGCCGGCCTCGTCGACGTCGTCGGTGGTGATGTCGATCTTCTCGACGGTCAGCTCGGGCGCTTCCGATCGCAGCGTTTCGGCCTGGGCCTCGGTCTCGGTGGTGGCGATCACGTCGTGGCCTCGGCGGGCCAGCTCGATGCTGGCGCCCTTGCCGAAGCCCGACCCGGCTCCGGTGATCAGCACGGTCTTGGCCATCTGGTGCTCCTCGGTGGGGTGCCCGGAGGACCACTCCCCCGGACCGCCACGAACCCTAGGCTGCCCGACGTGACCGGGTCATCACGGCCGGGGTCGTCGCGGTGGAGCGGCAGCGACGCACCCCGCGGCGACGAGTACGACGCCAAGTGGCGCGCCATGGAGGAGCGGGGGGAGAACCCCCACGGCGAGGTCGACTTCGTGATGGCCTACGAGCCCGGGTCGGTCCTCGATGCCGGATGCGGGACGGGACGGGTCGCCATCGAGCTGGACCGCCGAGGTGTCGAGGTCGTGGGCGTCGATCTCGACCCGGCCATGCTGGCCGCGGCGACGCAGAAGGCACCCTCGCTCGACTGGCGGCAAGCCGACCTGGCCCGACTCGACCTCGGCCGGACCTTCGATCTGGTGGTCGCAGCCGGCAACGTGATGATCTTCCTGGCGCCGGGCACCGAGCCGCTCACGGTGGAGCGCCTGGCCGCCCACCTCGACACCGGGGGCCTGCTGGTGACCGGGTTCCAGCTCCGGCCCGGCGGGTACGGCGTCGGCGACCACGACGCGCACGCCGGTGCGGCCGGCCTCGAGCTCGTGTGCCGATTCGGCGGGTGGCACCGCGAGCCGTTCGACGGAGGGGACTACGCGGTCTCGGTTCATCGGCGGATGTGACGCCGGCGAGAGCGCAGCAGCCGAGGGGGCGGTGACGAAGGGTTGAGGCGGAGGCCCAACGAGGCCGGCTTGGGAGGACCGGCTCACGTCGTGGTTGGGAGGGAGGGAGCTGGCCCCCGCCTCGAACCCCTTGTCGTGCCGGTGCTGGGCGAGTGACACCGACGTAGCAGTCATCGGTCCGCCGTCGTGGCCGCTTGAGCGACCTGGGCCGCTGGGTCCCACGTTGAGTCGATGGCACCACAGCCCGTTGGGCCAGGGGTCGGGCCGGCTGGGATACTGGCCCGATGTTCCTCGGCGACAACCTCCTGACGCTGCTGCTGCTGGCGATGGGCGGGGCGCTGGCGTTCGGAAACATCGCCGCGCTGGTCCGGCCGCCCGCCGCCCGCAAGAGCGACGGCGATCTCGACCGACCGCCGCTGGCCCGCAGCCTGGTGATGATCGTGATCGGCCTGGTCGCAACGATCTGGGCGATCGCCAGCCTCATCGCCGGGTGAGACACGAGGGAGACCAATGGACCTGATGGAGGCCATCTACACGACCCGGGCCATGCGCCGGCTCGCGCCCGACCCGGTTCCCGTCGATGCGCTGAAGCGCTGCTTCGACGCCGCGGTGCGGGGGCCGTCGGGCGGCAACCAGCAGCGCTTCCGCTTCATGACGGTCACCGACGCCGACACCAAGGCGAAGATCGGTCCGCTGTACCGCGAGGCGCTCGAAGAGCTCAACGCAACTCAGTACGCCGACGTGCAGGCCAGGATCGCCGAGGGGTCCGACGACCCCGCCGCGCAGACCAGCATGCGCATCGACCGGTCGGCCCGCTGGTTCGCGGCCCACGTCGAGGACATGCCGCTGCTGCTGTTCGTCTTCGGCAAGCAGGGCGGCGAGACCACCACGTTCCCGGTGCTGTGGAACTTCTGCCTGGCCGCCCGAGCCGAGGGCCTCGGCACCGCCATCACCACCCTGTTGAAGCTGCGCAAGGCCGAGGCCGAGGCGATCCTCGGCGTCCCCGACGACGGCGTCTGGCACATGCACGCCATGGTGCCGGTCGGGTACCCGACGGGGAAGTGGGGGCTGGCCCGCCGCAACCCGGCCCACGAGTCGGTGTTCGCCGAGCACTGGGGCCGACCGGTCGACTGGGAGATCCCCGACCCCCTCTGGCAGCCGGACGAGTAGCCGCTACCAGCTATGGGGGTCGGCCCGAGGGAGGTCGGCGTAGCGGGTGCGGAACGACTCGGGCCGGAACCCGTTCTCGTCGACGACGTCGTACTCGGCGGCCAGCTCGGTGGTCCAGTGCACCTTGCCGGTCTTGTCCGTTCGGGCGGGGTCGGCGGCCAGCGCGGCCAGCGTTCGGCCGATGAACAGGGGCGTCTCGGCGCCCTCGGGTTCGGCGATCACCCCCTTGTCGGCCTGCTCCAGGATGAACTCGGTGCTGACCGGGCCCGGGCACAGCGCCACGACGGTGACGCCCTTCGGCCTCAGCTCGATCGCCATGTCGTGGGTCAGGCGGTCGACGCCGGCCTTGCCCACGCCGTACGAGGCGCTGAAGAGGTAGGTGAACCCGCCCGGTGACGTGGTGTTGGCGATGAGCTTGGTCTCGCCCTCGAACAGGAGCGGCGCCGCGTGCCAGCTCGCCACGTACTGCGCCCGCAAGCCGATGCCGACCTGGTCGTCCCAGATCTGGATCGGGTGCTCCCAGAACCCGCCACCCCACGCCGGGGGGCTCGGGATCTTGTAGACGTTGTTGGCGAGGATGTCGAGGTGCCCCTGCTCGTCGCGCACCCGGGCGAACAGGGCCTCGATCTGGTCGTCGTCGGAGTGGTCGGTCTGTACCGCGATGCCGTGACCGCCGGCCTCGGTGACCGCGGCCGCGGCCGTGTCGATCGTGAGCGGGCCGTCGCCGGTGGTCCGGCCGGTCACGTACACCGTCGCCCCCGCCTCCCCGAGAGCGATGGCCATGCCCTTGCCGATGCCGCGGCTCGACCCGGTGACGACCGCGACCCGCCCGGCGAGGCTGCTGCTGCTCATCGGCCGGCCCTCATCGGCCGGCCAGCCGCTCGACCACTGGCGCGAACGCGTCGGCCACACCGACCGGCACCGTCGTGTAGGTGATGCCGTACTCGTCGCGTCGGCGTTCGAGCTCGTCGCAGATCTGGTCGACGCTGCCGATCAGCGTGTGCATGTGGCCGTCGAGGCCGTCGGGCGGCATGCCGAACCGGCCGGCCAGTGCCGCCCTGGCCGCGTCGGCGTCGTCGGTGACGATGGTGAAGTAGCCGCCGATCTCGATCTCGACGTCGTCGAAGCGGTCGCCGGCGCCCTCGGCGACCCACGACACCTTCTCCTTGGTGCGGGCCGCGTACCC
>JBFJYB010000333.1:0-3335 GCA_041622835.1 Acidimicrobiales bacterium
CGGGCCGACCGGGCTCGACGGCCCGGATCTGCCCGAGCCGACCATGCCGCTGCAGCCCCAGCACGCCGTCGACTGGCTGGTCGAGACCCTCCTGGCCGCCGAACCGGGGGAGATCACGATCTGCCCGGTCGGGCCCATGACCAACGTCGCCATGGCCATGGTCAAGGAGCCGCAGATCGTGCCCCGCATACACGAGATCGTGTTCATGGGCGGTGGCTTCTTCGAGGGAGGCAACACCACGCCGACCGCCGAGTTCAACGTCTACGTCGACCCCCACGCCGCCCACGTCGTGCTCACCAGCGGCGTCGACGTGACCATGGTGCCACTCGACGCCACCCACAGCGCGCTGATGACCGGCGAGTGGATCGACTCGCTGCGGTCCCTCGGCCCGGTCGGTGAGGCGTCGGCCGCCATGCTCGACTTCTACGAGCGCTTCGACGTCGACAAGTACGGCATGGCCAGCGGCCCTCTCCACGACCCGTGCACGATCGCCTACCTCCTGCACCCGGAGCTGTTCGAGACCCGGCACTGCAACGTCAGGGTCGAGCTGGGCTCCCCGACCACGCTGGGCATGACCGTCGTCGACTGGTGGGGGGTCAGCGGTCAGGAACCGAACTGCACGGTCGCCCGGCGGATCGAGGCCGACGGCCTGTACCGCTTCATCCGGGACTGCCTCGCCCGGCTGTAGACGGTCGCGGCAGTGGGTCGCCAGTCCCGCGCCGGTCGCCTCGGCCCCTGCGCCCGCCGAGCGGTCCACCGCTCAACGACGGACGCGCAGCAGGCCCTCCTGGGCGATCGTCGCAAGGTGGACACCGTCGGGATCGAAGACGTTGCCGATGCCGAGGCCTCGTGCGCCGGTGAGGCCGTGCGACCTGACGTCGTGGAACTGCCACCCGTCGGCCCGGCCCGGACGGTGGAACCAGATGGCGTGGTCGAGGCTGGCCCCCATGAACACCTCGTTGTGGCTGCTGTTCCCGACCTCGACCGGGTGCGAGCTGGTGATGGCGTCCATCGGGATGTCGTCGCTGGTGAAGGCGAGCGCGCAGGCGTGCACCACCGGGTCGTCGCCGAGCGGCTCGGTCATCCGCAACCAGGTCTGGGCGCACGCCTCACCAGGGTCGGGGACCGGGCGGCGATCGAGCATGGGGTGCCACAGCTCGCCGGTGAGCTGGTCGGGTGAGGCCACCGGGTCGGGCATGCCGACCGACTGGATGTCGACCGCCTCCTCCTCGACGTGGAACGAGGCGGCCAGGTTCAAGATGGCGCCGCTGGACTGGCGGGCGACGACCCCGCGGGTCTGGAAGGAGCGACCGTTGCGCAGCCGGTCGACCTCGAAGCGGATCGGCTCCTCGGCCTGGCCGCCGCGGATGAAGTAGGCGTGCACCGAGTGCACCCCGAAACCGTCGTCCACGGTGCGGGTCGCGGCCCACAGGCCCTGGGCCACGACCTGGCCCCCGTACACCCGGCCCCACGGGTAGTGGGCGCTGATGCCGACGAACACATCGGGCCCGTGGGGCTCGAGGGCGAGCAGCTCGGCGAAGGTCTCCGCAATCGGCACCGCCGCACCCTAGGACTCGCCATGAACAGGGCGCACGCCTGGCCGGAGGCGCAGGTACGCTCGTAGGTCCACTCGCGCGAGTGGCGGAATTGGCAGACGCGCAGGATTCAGGTTCCTGTGTCCGCAAGGACGTGGGGGTTCAAGTCCCCCCTCGCGCACCCCCCGCGCGCACCCCGTGTGATGTCGCGAGACATCGTGGATGGGCGCAGGAGGAACCCCCAGCCTCCTCGAGTGAGCGGAGTGTGTCGGCTGCCGGACGGGCTCGATAGCGGCGACCTGGGGTGAGGGCGGTCGTCGCCTCTCTTGACAGGCGGGGTCGGTCGCGGCTCGCGTGGTCGTCGTGAGCACGGGAGAGGAAGCCCTGAGCCAAGCGATCGACGCCCTGGAACGGGTCGCGTCCGAGATGACGCCCGACGAGGCGCTGGCCGAGATCGACCCGGCGACCCTCCAGAGCTTCTGGCGGGAGTGGCCCGACGCCAGCTCGTGGGCCGGGGCGCTGTGGCGGCTGCTCGAGGCCGAGCTGGCCAGCCCGGCCCGCCCGCAGCTCGATCCCGAGGTCGACGAGGTCGGCGGGACCGGGTAGCGACCATGGCCAGCCTCCGCGACGTCATGTCGACCTCGGTCACCTCGGTGACCGCGGCAACCACGATCTCCGACGCAGCCGACCTCATGATCCGAGGGCGGTTCGGGTCGGTGGCCGTGGTCCGGGGCGAGATGCTCGAGGGCATCTTCACCGAACGCGACGTGCTCCGGGCCGTCGGGGGCGCGGTCGACGTCCAGGTCGAGCCGGTGGCCAACTGGATGACCGAGGACCCGGTCACCGCCGGCCCCGACGTCGACACCGAGGAAGCCGCCGGCATGATGATCAGCGGCGGCTTCCGGCACCTGCCGGTCGTCGAGCAGAACCGGATCGTCGGCATGGTCAGTCTGCGCGACCTGCTGAGCGCCCGGATCGGTCGTCGCTGAGGCCGACCGGTACCGTCGCAGCAAAGAGGCGGGGGACGCAGCTATGGCGAGCCGACTTATCGAACCCGAACGCATCCGCGCCCTGAACGACCGCGAGCCGGGTGCCGACGGCCGGTACGTCCTCTACTGGATGCAGCAGTCGCAGCGGGCCGAGCACAACCCGGCCCTCGAATGGGCCATCCAGCAGGCCAACGAGCGCTCGGTGCCGCTCGTGGTGGCGTTCTGCATCGTGCCCGACTACCCCGACGGGTCACCTCGCCACTTCGCCTTCATGCTCGAAGGGGTCGGCGTCGCCCTGCGAGCGGTCGAGCGTCGGGGAGCGGGGACCTGCGTGGCGGTCGGCGACCCGGTCGCGCGGATCGCCGAGCTGGCCGCCGACGCGACCGAGGTGGTCGTCGACCGCGGCTACCTGCGACACCAGCGGCAGTGGCGCGACGACCTGGCCGCGGCAGTCGGCTGCCGGGTCACCCAGGTCGAGGGCGACGCGGTCGTCCCCGTCGACGTCGCCTCCGACCACCTGGAGACCGCGGCCCGCACGCTGCGGCCCAAGATCGAGCAGAACCGCGACCGCTTCGTCCGCGAGCTGGCCACGACGCCCCTCGATCGCCGCGACCCGTCGCCACCCGCCGGCGACGTCGACCTGGACGAGCTCGACGACGTGACGGCGGTGCTGGAGCGGCTCGGCATCACCGGCGAGCCCGGCCCGGTGGACGGCTTCCGGGGTGGCACGCCTGCCGCTCGGGCCGCGCTCGACGGCTTCCTGAGCCGCCTCGCCGACTACGACGACAGCAGGAACCGGTACGGCGACGAC
>JBFJYB010000334.1:0-3314 GCA_041622835.1 Acidimicrobiales bacterium
ATGAGCATCGACGCCCACGACAGGTACTTGGCGCCCCGCTCGCCGGTGACCGTCAGCGTCACCGAGTCACCGAACATCGCGGAGCCGGGCAATCCGGCCGGAACCAGCGGCGCACCCGCCGCGACCAGGCTCGCCACGTGGCGGTTCGTGTCGGGGTCGAGTGCGTCGAGCATCGGCCCGAGGTTGCCGTTCTCGGCGATCTCCTGGATCTCGACCGACGCCGGCTGGCCCACCGTGAACACGTCGACCGGCTTGCGATGGACGGCGACGAGCGGCGGCGTGAACGGCTGGCCGCCGGTGAGGTTGGTGATCGTCACCTCGTAGGTGGCGACCGGCGGTTTGGCCGACGCCGCGGCCGGCACGAGAACGGCGACGAACGAGACCACGGCGAGCGCCGTGGCGAAACGCTTGAACATGAGAGGCCCCCTTCGGGCTGGAATGGCACCCCAGGGCGGCCCCTCCGGGATGATCGCTGTCCCACGCTCAACGACGCAGCCCCGCCCCCGGTTCCCGAACCGTCAGCGCTCGTCGCCGGAACGCTCCACCTCGGGCCGCTCGTCGGCCGACAGGGCCAGGCCCGCCTTGCGGCCCGCCAGGTCGGGGACCTCCTCCACCGGGTCGTCGACGTCGTCGTATTCGAGCCGCAGCGCCCGGCTCATCGCCGCATGCATGGCGTAGGTCGCAGTGATGTAGGTGAGCTCGAGGATCTCCTCGTCGGACAGGTGCTCCTGCAACTCGGCGAACAGAGCGTCGGGCACCCGTCCGTGTTGGAGGGTGAGGCAGTCGGTGTAGGCGAGCACGGCCCGCTCGGCCGGCGTCCAGCAGTCGGCGACCGACCACGACGGGATCGCCTCGACCTGCTCGTCGCTGAAGCCGACGTCGCGGCACGCCTTGCAGTGCTGGCTGAACACGAAGCGGCTCCCGACCGTCCATCCGGCTCGGGTCTGGCCCAGCTCCCGTAGCCTCGGCTCGAGCACGCGCCGGTCGGATCGGTAGAACTGGAGCCCGGCGGTCGCATGGTCGAAGGCGTCGGGGACCAGGGCGAAGACGGTCCACCAGTCGCCGGGCGTACCCGATGCGGTCCCCGGCTCGGCGACCGGGTCGCGGTCGCCGAAGAGAAACGTGTACATCGTCTGCGCGAACGGGTGGGCGTCGTCGCGCGGGACCTGGCGGAGGCGCGGCATCAGGAGCGGTCTCGGTCGGGCTGCAGGGCCAGCAGACGCTTCGCCTCGACCGCATCGGGTCGGATGCCCGGGGTGTCGCGGCACAGCTCGACCATGATCCCGTTGGGGTCGACGAAGTACAGCGACTGGCACCAGCCGTGATCGTGCTCCATGAGGGGCTCGATGCCGGCCGCAGCCATACGTGCCCGGACCTCCTCCTGCTGCTCGGCGGTGGCGCGGAAGGCGCAGTGGTTCACCCAGATCGGCAACCCGACGGCGTCGGACACGTCGGTCGACCAGTCGGATCGCTCGCCGACGTTGGCCAACTCGAAGAACGCGATGCTCTCGCCGTCGCCGCTGTCGTAGAAGACGTGCTTGATCCAGGCGTCGCCGTGCTGTTGCACCTCGGTGTGGACGAGGGGGAAGCCCATGAGCTCCTCGTAGAAGCGGGTGGTCGCCTCGACGTCGCGCGTGGCGTAGGCGACATGGTGGAAGGCCATCGTCGATCTCCTCTGTCGGCTGCGACGTTAGGCCGCCGTCGTTCCCCGCGGCCATGACCTACCCTCGGGCCCCGCACATGGGGATGGACGCAGTGAGCGTGGGGAACGCCGATGGCTGGTAGCGGAACGCTTCACCTGCGCGACGGCGATGCGCTCCTGCGGGTCGAGGACCTGGTGGTGGAGTTCCCGGCCGGGCGCAACCGCGTCGTGCACGCCGTGTCGGGCGTGAGCTTCGACCTGCTGCCCGGCGAGACGCTCGGGGTCGTCGGCGAGTCGGGCTGCGGCAAGACGACCGCCGGCCGGGCCGTGATGCAGCTGGAGCGGCCGACCTCGGGTCGAGTCGAGCTGAAGGGCACCGACCTCACCGCCCTCGAGGGTGCCGCGCTGCGCCGGGCCCGGCAGGCGATGCAGATGATCTTCCAGGACCCCGTCTCCTCGCTCAACCCCCGTCGACGGGTTCGTGACCTGGTCCGGGAGGGGCTCGACATCTGGGGTGCCACGATCGGCCCGTTCAGCGAGGACCGGATCGCCGAGATCATGGTCGCGGTCGGGCTCGACCCGTCGGAGACCGCCAACCGGCTCCCCCACGAGTTCTCCGGCGGCCAGTGCCAGCGCATCTGCATCGCGCGTGCCCTGGTGATGGACCCCGACGTCTTGATCCTCGACGAGCCGGTGTCGGCGCTCGACGTGTCGGTCCAGGCCCAGATCCTCAACCTGCTCGAGGCGCTGAAACGCCGGCTCGGGCTGACCATGCTGTTCGTCAGCCACGACCTGGCGGTGGTCAAGAACGTGAGCGACCGGGTGATGGTGATGTACCTGGGCAAGGTGTGCGAGACCGGGCCGACCGAGTCGCTGTTCCGCGAGCCGGCCCACCCCTACACCCGGGCCCTGCTGGCCTCGATACCGGGCAGCGACCTCGGTCTGCCCCCGGCGCCCGAGCTGATCAGCGGCGAGCTGCCCTCGCCGATCACTCCGCCGTCGGGCTGCCGGTTCCGGACGAGGTGTCCACGGGCCTCGCCGCGGTGCAGCGACGAGGAGCCCGAGCTCCGAGCGGTCGGCGACCAGCACTTCGTCGCCTGCCACCACCCGCACGTCGACTGAGGCCCGTCGCCGGGCGCGACCAGGCCCGCGGTCGCGGTCCGACCGCGGGCCTGAAGCGCCCGTGCCCGGGGGCTCAGCGCACGGTCATGCGTTGGTGCCGGGAGTGCCGCTGGAGGTGTCGCGGGTCGCTGCGTCGATCCGGTCGTACACGCGCGGCCAGAAGCGGTCCCGGGCGGCCCAGATGCCACCGACCCCGAACTTGATCACGAGGATCAGGCCGAGCGAGCTGACCACCACCGTGAACAGGGTCTGGACGATGTTCTCCGCGATCCTCAGCTGGTCGAGCGCGGCGAACACACCGACGATCCACACGCCGGCGACGGCGAGATTGGTCACGAAGTTGCCCCACGAGCGGTCCTCGGTGACTCCTGAGAGCAGCCCCCGCAGCCAGTTGGCGATGGCGCCGACCACGAAGATGATGATGATCGCGACGAACACCCGCGGGATGAAGTTGATGATGTCGTCGAGCACGTCCTTGATCGCGGTGATGTCCAGGGTGTCGATCGTCAGCTGGAGGACGATCAGCATCAGACCCCAGTAGACGATCTTG
>JBFJYB010000335.1:0-3311 GCA_041622835.1 Acidimicrobiales bacterium
CGGCGACGGCATCGAGACCCCCGGCCTCTACCGGCCGTCGAGAAGGACGATCTTCCTCCGGAACCTCCGCGAGTCAGGGATCGCCGACATGGAGATCTTCGCCGACGGGTTCGAGTCGGGCGACACCTCCGCGTGGAGCCGCTGACCGGGGCCCATCAGTCGGGGCGCAGCCCCAGTTCGATCCGCTGAGCGGTCGGCGTCGCGGCCAGCCCGCCCAGCCCGGTGCAGCGCAGCTCGCGGGCCATCATCTGGCTGACCTGGCGGTGGGCGTCGAGCACCTCGTCGAGCGGGATCAGGTGGTCGTAGCCGGCCAGCGCCATGTTGGCGCAGCTCAGCGCGTTGGCGGCGCCCGACACGTTGCGGCCGAGACAGGGGGCCTCCACCCGGTTGGCGACCGGATCGCAGATGAGACCCAGCACGTTCTGAAGCGACTGGCTGGCGGCCGACAGCGACTGCTCGGCGGTCCCGCCGGCCAGCTCGACCAGGGCGGCCGCCGCCATGGCCGCGCCGGCACCGGTCTCGGCCTGACACCCCCCGACCTCGGCGGCGAAGCTCGACCGGTTGGTGACGAAGACGCCGACGAGCCCACCGGTGAGCAGCGCTCGCGCGGCGGCCTCCTTCGACACCGACAGCTCGTCGACGGCGGCCAGCAGCGCCCCGGGGAAGGTCGCGCACGAGCCGGCAGTGGGGGCGGCGACGATCACCTCCATCGCGCTCTTGGCCTCCATCAGGGCGGTCACGTAGGCGATCATGCGGTTGAGCAGGCCACCGTCGAGGAGGCGGCCGGCTTCGGCCAGCTCGGCGAACCTCCCGCTCTGCCACCCGAGGATCCGGTCGTCGTACCTCGTGCCGGCCAGCCCGGTCTCGACCCCTCGCCGCATGATCTCGAGCATCCGGCGGGCGTTGGCCAGCACCTCGTCCTCGCCGATGCCGCCCCGGGCCCGCTCGTACTCGATCGCCCGATCCGACAGCGGCCCGCTCAGGTCGCCCGACGACGACGCCAGCTCGCCGGCGTGGCTGAACGGAACCGTCATCCCCCGGCGGGACATGACCGGTAGGACGCAGCGCAGGCGACGGACTCGCTCGACCGCCTGCAGCTCGTCGACCGCAGCGGCATCCATGGGCTTCTGTCCGGAGACGACGACGAGATCCTCTTCGCTGACGGTGACCTCGTCGTAGAGGCCGGTGGCCTCCAGCTCGGTCGCAAGGATGACGGCGTCGCCCGATGTCCACAGCAGGGTGACGGCGTAGTCGCCCGACAGCGAGACGGCGTGGCCGTCGATCTCGACGATCTCGATCATCCCCCCTCCGGTCGAGAGCCCGACCAGCCGGTGCTCGTCGGCGCCGCGCCAGAGGTGGAGCCGGTAGGTGTTCGGGTGGGGATCGTCGAGCCGGCTGGTGCGGATCTCGACGTCGACGCCGGCCTCGGCGATGGCGGCCGGGCTACCAGGAAGCCGGTCGTCGTCGGCCTCCCACCCGAGCAGGCCGCCGAACAGCCCCATGTCGGAACCCTGGCTCCGGTGGGTCGTGGCCAGCGAACCCTGCGTGTCGAAGTCGACGACCACTCGGTCTGGGGTGCCCTCGCACAGGTCGCGGCCCAGGAGGCCGAGGCGTACCGCCGCCGCCGAGTGCGAGCTGGACGGCCCCCGCATCACGGGTCCGATGACGTCGTTGAAGATGCTGGCCAGCACGGGCTCAGGCGTGGACGTCGGGGATCCGGTCGGCCCACGGCGCGGCTGCCTCGAGCTGGCCGGCCAGCCGAAGCAGCAGGTCCTCGCGTCCCTGCCGGGCCACGAAGTGCATGCCGATCGGAAGCCCGTCGGACGACTCCTGCAACGGCAGCGAGATCGCCGGCTGGCCGGTCACGTTCTGGACGGGCGTGAAGGCGGCGAAGTCGCCGGCTCGCAGCAGGCTGGCGAGAGCGTCGTCATCGTCGGTCCGGATCGTCCAGAGCGGCACCGGCGGGCTGGCCAGGGTCGGGGTCAGGAACAGGTCGAACCCCGACGCGAACCACTCGTCGACGCTGCGGGTGAACGCCCACATGGCGGCGTTGATGAGGAACGTGTCGAGCCCGCCGACGGCCTTGCCCATCTCGGCGAGGCCCTGGGTCAGCGGCTCACAGTCGGCGGTGATGTCGCGCCCGAGCATCAGGCTCCAGTTCGTGACCTGGGCGTAACAGCCCAGCGTCCACAGCCCGACGAAGGGCTCGATCAGCGACTCGTCGGCGACCGCCGCCGGGTGATCCTCGACGACGTCGTGGCCGAGCCCGGTCAGCAGCTCGACCGTTCGGGCCATGGCGGCGTCGACCTCCGGGTCGGACGAGTCGGCCCGCAGGTTGCGGGTGGCGACGCCGATCCGGAGCCGGCCGGGGTCGGCTCCGACCTCGGCCTGGTACGACTCGGGGCCGGGCAGGGCGTGGACCGTCGACCCGGGGCTGGCGCCGTGGGTGGCGTCGAGCACGGCCGCGGTGTCGCGCACCGTCCGGGTCACGCACAGGTCGATCGGCAGGGGGGTGATCGTGGGGTCGAGCGCCGGGCCGAGCGGCATGCGACCACGGGTGGGCTTGAGCCCGACGAGCCCGCAGCACGACGCCGGGATGCGAATCGACCCCCCGCCGTCGTTGGCGTGGCCGATCGGCACGATGCCGGCCGCCACCGCCGCCGCCGAACCGCCGCTGGACCCGCCGGTCGTGCGCTCGGTGTCCCACGGGTTGCGGCTCGGGCCGTAGGCCAGCGGCTCGGTCGTGGGGACCAGCCCCAGCTCGGGGGTGTTGGTCTTGCCGATGCTCACCAGGCCCGCGGCGAGGAACCGGGTGGCGAGGTCGCTCGTCACCGGAGCGACGAAGCCGGCCTGCTTGGCGGCGCGAAGCCCTTCGTGGTACTCCTCGCCGGCGATCGGCAGGCCGAGGTCCTTCATCACCATCGGGACGCCCTGCAGCGGCCCGGAGGGGAGGTCAGCGGCCCGGTCGACGGCCTGGTCGCGGGTCGGACGGATCACGGCGTTGAGCGCCGGGTTCACCTTCTCCATGCGCGTGACGGCCGCCTCGACCAGCTCGGCCGGTGTCACCTGGCCGCTGCGGACCAGTTCGGCCTGGCCGACCGCGTCGGTCCCGGCCAGCTCGTCGTCGAAGCTCATGGGCTCCCCTTCCGTTCTCGACGGCTTCCCAGGAACACCCTACGGGGCCACGACCCACCGTGACGGCGGCAGCGGTCGCCTGGCGATCCGTCGGGACCTACCATCGGTCGGTGGCAGAGACCGCGCACACGCCCGACATCCCGGGGATCGAGGGGCTCGAGCTGATCGGGCGGGGC
>JBFJYB010000336.1:0-3289 GCA_041622835.1 Acidimicrobiales bacterium
CACCGCCCCGATCCCGCCGACCAACCCGTCGGCCGGCGTCCGGCGGCGCAGCTCGTCCTCGCTGCGTCGCTTGCGTTGGGCCGCCACCACCAGCGGCCCGTACTCGCGGAACGTCCCGTCGTCGACCAGGTCGGCCAGGTTCTCCCGGGCCGTCCGCCTTCCGGTCGCGTGGCGCTTCTCGACAGCCTCGGGGCGCTGCTCGTCGTGACCGAGCGCGTGGCGCTCGACGACCTCGGCCAGGTCGGGTCGGATGCGGTCGAGGTCCAGCTCCTCGACCGTCGCGTCGACCCCGGCGTCGACGTCGGCTGGCTCGAGCTCGACCAGCAGGTGGCCCTCGAACACCGCAGCCCCCGGCGTGACCCGAACGTGGCGGACGATGCCGCTCGCGGGCGCGGTGACCACGTGCTCCATCTTCATGGACTCCATCACCAGCAGCGCCTGACCGGATGCGACCTTCTCCCCGACCGACACGTCGATCGACACGATCGTGCCCTGCATCGGCGCGTCGACCGCGGCACGGCTCGGGTCGCGGTCGGCGATGGGGACGACGCGCCGGCCGTGGTCGAGCACCGCCAACGGGTCGGCGGTGTCGACCCGCACACCGGCGATGGCGTCGCCGATCTCGGGTTGCGGGATGGCCGCCAGCAGATCGGCCAGATGCGCCTCGACGAAGCCGGTGTCGACGTCGCCGGCTGCGACCTCGGGTCGGCTCAGCAGGGCGATCAGGAGCGCCGCGTTGGTCTCGACCCCGTCGATGCGGAGCTGCCCCAGCGCCCGGCGTGCCCGCGACACCACCTCGGGCATCGTCGCCTGCCGATGGTGCACGACCACCTTGGCGAGCAGCGAGTCGTAGGCCGGTGACGTCGTGTAGCCGCTGTACCCGTAGTGGTCGACCCGCACGCCGGGCCCCGACGGGATGTCGAGGGCGCCGATGGTCCCGCCCGTCGGTCGGACCCTGCCGTCGACGTCGATCGTCTCGAGGTTGACCCGAGCCTCGAGGGCAGTGCCCACCGGGTCGGGTGGCGGGCCGTCGAGGTCGAGGTCGGCGAGCGAGGCGCCGGCCGCGATCAGGAACTGGGTGCGCACCAGGTCGACGCCGGTCAGCTCCTCGGTGACGGTGTGCTCGACCTGGAGCCGGGCGTTGGTCTCGATGAAGAACCACTCGCCGGTGTCGGTGTCGAGCAGGAGCTCGACGGTGCCGACCCCTCGGTAGCCGACCGCCTCGCCGAGCCGCACGGCCGCGGCACACATCTCGTCTCGCACCTCGATCGCGAGCCCGGGTGCGGGTGCCCACTCGACCAGCTTCTGGCGCCGGCGCTGCAGCGAGCACTCCCGCTCCCACAGGTGCGTGACCGCGCCGGAGCCGTCGCCCACGATCTGGACCTCGATGTGGCGGACGTGCGGTCGCAGCTCCTCGACATAGAGCTCGGCCAGCCCGAACGCGGCCACGGCCTCGGATGCGCACCGTTCGAAGGCATCGGGCAGGTCGGTGGGATCCGACACGGCCTGCATGCCCCGGCCACCGCCGCCGGCGACGGCCTTGACCATCACCGCGCCGCCGGTTCCGAGCGACTCGAGGAGGGCACTGGCGTCTTCGACGGTGCCCGGCCCCTCGCTGCCGGCCAGCGTCGGCAACCCCTGCTCGGCGGCGAGCCGCCGCGCCGCCGCCTTGTCGCCGAAGCGTTCGAGCGTGTCAGGAGTGGGTCCGACGAAGGCGATGCCGGCCCCCTCGACCATCCGGGCGAAGAGCGGGTCCTCGGCCAGGAAGCCGTACCCCGGATGGATCGCGTCGCAGTCCTGCTCGCGGGCCACGGCCACGAGCTGCTCGCGATCCAGGTAGGCCCGCGGCCCCGAACCCTCGAGCCGCACCGCGGCGTCGGCCCGGCGGACGTGGAGCGACCCTTCGTCGTCGGCCGGGTGGACCGCCACCGACTCGTAGCCGAGGTCGGCGGCCGCCGCGACGATCCGACACGCGATCTCGCCCCGGTTGGCGACGAGGACCCGGCGCGAGCTCACGGGTCGCTCACGCCGGAGGGAGGGTTCACGCCCGGTTGCCTCGCACCACGTCGGTCACGCCGTCCCACGTGTCGTGGGCGTGCTTCCACCCGGCGAACACCTCGCGGATCTCGGGTGTGTCGCCGTGCAGCTCGAGGAAGCAGCCGATCAGCTCGCGGGTATCGAGGTACACGACGTTGGCCAGCGACCACAGCCCCGAGGCGACGGGGAAGCCGGCCGCCTCGAACCGGGCGGCCTCGTCGGCGACGTCGGCGTCGGGGACCAGCATTGCGACGTGGTGGAACCCCTCCTCTCCCGGCGCGTACATGTCGCGGTAGATCGACGGGGCGTCGTCGTTCTGCTGGATGAACTGCACGTGGGTCTCGCCGTGGTAGCCGAAGGCGTAGTCGAGCGGGGTCGTGAAGGGCTGACCCCGGTAGTGGTGGTCGTCGGTGACGTGGCCTCGGGTGACGAAGAACGGGCCGGCCCCGACCAGGCGATGCCAGCGGTGCGCGGCCGCCTCCAGATCGTTCACGAACCACGCGTGCTGCAGGATCGGGTATCGGATGAGCGGCTCGGCGTCCATGGCCGGCGATGCTAGGTGGCGCCCGCGACCCTCGCCTCCCGGTACCTGGAGCCCCGATCGTGAAGTGTGCGTGGGTGAGCTGCTGGGCTCAGTGGCCCGTCCACTTCGGGGGCCGCTTCTCGGCGAAGGCGAGCGGGCCCTCGACGAAGTCCTCGCTGGTGAACATGTCGTGGATGGCCTGGTACCGCTGGGCCATCGCCCCCTGGATCCCGGCCTGCTCCAGCCCCTCGTACACCGCCTGCTTCGACGCACGGATCGACATGGGCGAGCACTCGAGCACCATGCCGGCCCACCGCTCGGCCTCGTCCATGAGCTGGTCGTCGGCCACCACGTCGGCGACGAATCCCAGCTCCTTGCCCTCGGCCGCGTCCACGCGACGCCCGGTCAGGATCATGCTCATGGCCCGCTTCACGCCGATCGCCCGCGGCAGCCGGTGCAGGCCGCCAGCCAGCGCCGCCAGGCCGACCCGCGGCTCGGGCAGGGCGAAGACCGCGCTCTCGGCCGCGACGATGAAGTCGCAGGCCAGCGCGATCTCGAAGCCGCCGCCCATGGCCACGCCGTTCACCGCAGCGATCACCGGCTTGTGCAGGTCGTAGCGCGACGTCAGCCCCGCGAAGCCGCTCTTCGGCTGACCGCTCATGTCGCCGCCCATGGCCTGGTACTTCAGGTCGTTGCCGGCGCTGAAGGCCCGGCCGGCACCGGTGACGA
>JBFJYB010000337.1:0-3278 GCA_041622835.1 Acidimicrobiales bacterium
GGGGGCAGTCGCTCCAGAGCCGCTCCAGGTCGTAGTAGGCCCGCACCTCGTCGTCGAACACGTGGACGACGAACGGCCCGTAGTCGAGCAGCACCCACTCGAGGTCCTCGCGGCCCTCGACCCGCAGCGGCCGCGGCCCGCCGTCGGTCTTCAGGCGGTCCTCGACCTCCTCGGCGATGGCCCGCACCTGACGCGGGTTGGGTGCGCTGGTGATCACGAAGAAGTCGGTGATCGACAAGACGTCGCCGACCTCGATGACCACGGTGTCCGAGCCCAGCTTGTCGTCGGCTGCGGCCGCCGCGACGTGCACCCACCGCTCGATCGTCACGACCCGGCTTCCGTCGGGAAATCGGCGCCGATGACCACCGTCACCTCGATGGCGGGGTTCGGCTCGGGGTCGGGTTCGACCCGCTCGATCCCCAGGGCCGCAGCCACATCGAGCCCGGCCTGGCGGTGCTCCTCGGAAGCGATGAAGACCGCCGACTCCTCCACGTCGAACGTCGCCGCGTTCCCGATGATGGTGACCTGCCCACCGGCGGCGACGACCTGCGTCGCGACCTCGAGGGTGAGATCGGCACCGCCGGCGCCGTTCAGCACCCGCACGAGCGTGCGGCTGCCGGGCACCGCCGGCAGCGGGAAGGGAAGCATGTCGACGACAACCTCGTCGACCTCGTCGGCGACCACCCTGAACCGCTCGGCGCCGTTGGCGGCGACCACGCGGTCGACGGGCAAGGTGATGAAGTCCTGGGGTCCGGCGGCCAGCCCCCGGACGAAGCGACCGAGACCGGTGATGACCTCGCCGGGCACCACCCCGGGATCCGACGACGCCGCGATCTCGTCGAGCCACACCTCCCAGAACAGCTCCTGGCGGACCAGCACGTTCAGCCCCGACTCGTCGGGGTTCGACCACCCGAGGTACTCGCCGACCTCGTCGGCACCGAGGCTCGTCGGGCCGGCCGCGAAGCGGGTGACGACCGTGTCGTCGGCACCGGCCGAGACCAGCGTGTCGGGGACGACGACGTCGATCGGCGCGAGCGGCTCGGTCAGCGCAGCCCAGCGCTCCGCGTCGAGCACCTGCACCCCGTCGAAGTTCACGTCGAGCATCCCGGCGAGGGCGGCTCGCACGCCGTCCGCGCCCCCCTGCTCCCACACGTTGGCCAGCCGCGGCCGGGTGCCGTCGTCCAGCTCGACCACGGTGGCCGCCGGCACGAGCAGGACCGTGCCGCCCAGGTCGTCACCGGCCAGCCCGACGACCATCACGCTGGCCAGGGCGCCGTCGACGTTCGGCTGGATCAGCAGCTGGGAGGGGGTCGGGGTGACGACCGCCTGGTAGCCGGGAAGGGACGGATCGGTCACCACTTCGGCCAGCTGACCGTCGGTGCTGTCGAGGATCGATCTCCACCCGGTGCGGGCGAGCAGGTACACGCCGATCGAAGCCGCGGCCAGTGCCAGCACGAACAGCAGCGCCACGGTTCGCTCGATCCACCGTCGCCGGGGTGGTACCGCCTCGCCCGATCGGGCTCGCGACGGCTCGGCCCCGGCGGCCGGGTCGGCGGCCGGCTCGGAGCCGGGCTGGGTGCGAGGCGGACCGGCTCGATCGACGTTGACGGGCTCGGTCCTCATGTCGCCCCAACGATACGAGGTCAGCAGTAGAGCTCGTGCGCGCCGATGTAGTCGAGGGCGGGCGCCGGCACGAGGTAGTCGACCGGGCGTCCGGTCTCGAGCCGCCACCGCAGGTCGGTGCTCGACAGGTCCATGAGCGGGCTCGGGACCGTGGTCCAGGTCCAGCCGGCCGGGGCGGCGAGGTCGGCGGTGCCCGGGCGAGCGATCACGACGATGTGGGCCAACGACCGGATCGGTTCGGTGCGCTGCCAGGTCGGGAGGCCCATGGCGGCATCGGAGCCGAGGACGAGGAACAGCTCGCGGTCGGGGCCGGCCAGCTCCTCGAGCGTGTCCGCGGTGTAGGACTCGCCGCCCCGTTCGATCTCGAGCGAGCTGGCCTCGACCCCGACCAACCCGGCCACCGAGCGTCGGACCATCTCCAGTCGATGCTCACTGGGAGTGATGGGACGGTGGCCGACCTTCTGCCACGGCACGTTGGCCACCACCAGGAGCACCCGGTCGAGATCGAGCTCGTGGCGGACCGTCAGCGCGGCCACGATGTGACCGACGTGGAGCGGGTCGAACGTCCCGCCGAAAACTCCGATGCGCTGGGTTGACATGGTGGCTCAGCCGACTGGTCGTGGCGGGCGAGGCGGAGCAGGGCCGCGCGTCAATGCTGGACCCCGCTGGGCAAAAGTGCTACTATGCACGCTCGGCCTCGCGAGGGGCCTTCCGAAACCCCCCAATCGAAACCCCCAACCGGGAGCCGCTGGACCTACAGCGCTGGAGATCGAATCCTAGCGCCTGGTTCTGCGGTCGGTGCGCAAACAGTCGGGAAACACGACACGATCAGAACCCACCACGGTCGACCGGTCACCGGACCGGGCGACTCGAACTCGCAATCTTGGTCCCGCCGCCCTGCGGTCACGGTTCCGAGAAGTTCCCCTAGCCGGGAACACTGGCGAGCCCGAACGGCGTTGAGCATGGTGGCGGACGCGGTGCCGCTGCGGCCCGACCATCCGCCCACCAGCCAGCAGACCGTCACGACCCAGTTCCCAACTCTGTTCCGTCCGATCCCCCGAGAAGCCCCAACAACAGATCAGGTGTCATGAGCGATTCAGTAGGTCAGTACCTCAACGAGATCGGCCTCGTCCCGCTGCTCAACGCAGCCGAGGAGCGAGAGCTGTCGCAGATGATCGAGAAAGGCCAGGCGGCGCGCCTCCGCAAGGAGGCCGGCGAGCGGGGTCGCACCCTCGACCGTGAGATCGCCCGGGCCGACGCGGCCAAGGATCGCTTCATCCGAGCCAACCTGCGGCTGGTCGTGAGCGTCGCCCGCCGGTATCCCCTGCCCCCCGGCATGGAGCTGCTCGACCTGATCCAGGAGGGGAACCTGGGCCTCGAGCATGCGGTCGACAAGTTCGACTGGCGCAAGGGCTTCAAGTTCTCCACCTATGCCACCTTCTGGATCCGCCAGGCCATCGGCCGGGCCCTCGATCAGAAGGCCAGCCTCGTGCGGCTGCCCGGCGACCGCTCGGCCAGCCTGCGGGCCGCGCTGCGCCAGGTCTCTGGCGACGGCGACGAGCTCGACGAGGAGCACGCCCGGCTGCACCGGCTCACCACCCCGACCTCGCTCGACCGCACCATCGGCGACGACGACAGCAACGAGCTGGTCGACC
>JBFJYB010000338.1:0-3276 GCA_041622835.1 Acidimicrobiales bacterium
GGGACCGACCAGTGGGACCGACCAGCGGGACCAGTGGGACCGATCAGTGGGACCGGCGCGACCGACCAGCGCGACCGGCGCGACAATCGGTGTGTGCGTGCCATGTGGACGTGTCCTCGGTGCGGACGCCGGTTCGCCAACGCCGGACAGTGGCACTCGTGCGGCAACCCTGAGCTCGACGCCCTCCTGGACGAGGCCAGCGAGCACGCCGTCGCCATCTACCACGACGTGGCCGCCGCGCTGCGAGCGGCCGGCGACCATCGCGTCCACCCCCAGAAGACCCGCATCGCCTTCATCTCCCGCATGACGTTCGCGTCGGTCAAGCTCGCACGCCGATGGGTCGACCTGGACCTCGTCGTCGAGGGCCCGATCGACGATTCCCGAATCCGCCGCATCGAGCTGTACGGGCCGACGTCGTTCAGCCACCAGGTCCGTCTCGACGACCCGAGTGACGTCGACCGCGACGTCGAGGCATGGCTCGGCCGGGCGCTCCGACGGGGCAACCAGGAGACCCTCGACGCCAAGGCGCACGTCGATCCGATCGTGGGTCGACCGCTCGAGGTGCTGCACGTTCCCCTGCGCAGCCGCACGATCCGTCGCCGCGACGGGCTTGCGTTGTCGATGCCCAGATACGCAGCCGAGGCGCTCGCGGCCCACCCCGAGGTGCTCGCTCGCATCGGCCGGGAGCGGTACCCGGCTGTCGTCGAGCGGCACGGCTCGCAGTCTCTGCTCGTCCTGGACGCCGACACCAACGCCCTGGGCCTGGGAGAGGGCGACGCTGTCGACGTGTACCTGACCGCCGACGTCGCGTGACAGGCCGGGTCTACCCGTCGGCGTAGGTCCAGTCCGGTCGCTTGAGCGGCTGGCGGTCGTCGAGGACGAAGCGACCGTCCACCAGGTCGACGATCTTGGTGATCACGAGCCCCCGGCTCGGCCGGCGGAGGGCCTCGGCGCGCATGTCCGGCACGAGGCTGGCGACCAGCCGCTGCTCCTGGGCCGGCAGGAAGCACCGAGAGGCATCGGTCACGTTCGCCAACCGAGCCGACACCTCGGCCACCACCTCGGATCCGATCACCGGCGTGTCGGCCGCCAGCAGCTCGGTGATCCGCCCCGTGCCGAGCTTGCAGGCCGGGCACTGGCCGCACGACTCGACCGACAGGAACCGCGACACCGCCCACGCCAGCTCGACCGGGTCGGTGCGCTCGTCGAACACGATGAACCCGCCGGTACCGAGGCCGGCCCCGATCGCCTCCATCGCCTCGTAGGTCAGCGGCACGTCGAGGTAGTCGGCCCTGATCACCGGGTTCGACACACCGGACAGGACGTACTTGACCGATCGGCCCGCCGGCATGCCCCCGCCCAGCTCGTCGATCACCGCGCTGAGCGGTGTACCCATCTCGAACTCGCCCACCCCGTGGCGCACCGTGTCACCCGACACCGTGCACACCAGCGACCCCGGGGACTCGACCGTGCCGAGCGACCGGTACCTGTCGGCTCCCCCGGCCACGACGGCCGGCACCGTCGACAGGGTCTCGACGTTGTTCACCAGCGTCGGGTTGGCCCCGGTCCGATCCTCGTCCTCCAGGCTGCTGCCCGCCGACCAGCCCACCTGCGGCTTCGTCGTGAACAGGCCGTAGATGTAGGGCGGGAACAGCCGAGGGAGCGGCTCCTCGCCCTCGATCACCTCCAGGAGCGCCTTCTCCTCGCCGAACAGGTACTCGTCGGGTCCCTGTACCAGCTCGATGGAGACCTCGGGCGCCACCCCGGCCTCGGCGAGCTCGCCGGCGGCCGACGCCACTCGCTCCGCCTCGACCGTGAACGACGACTTGAGGGCGACGAAGACCCGCTCGGCCCCGAGGGCCCTCGCCGCGATCAGCAGCCCTTCGACCAACAGGTAGGGGTTGTGGCGCAAGATGGTGCGGTCCTTGAACGTGCCCGGCTCACCCTCGGCCCCGTTGGCGACCACGAACCGCTCACCGGCGGCCTCGCCACCGGCCGCGATGGAACGCCACTTCACCCCGACCGGGAACCCGGCGCCACCGCGACCGCGGAGCCCCGACGCGACCAGCTCCTCGATGACGCCATCGGGGCCGAGCGTCTCGGCCGCCCGAAACCCCTCCAGCCCCCCGTCGGACAGGTAGGCGTCGAGCGACCCCACCCGGTCCCCGGACAACAACATGCTCATCCTCCGTTCGCGACCTGCCACCGGGCAGACCTCAGTTCGGGCGCCGGCCCCTCGCGCTGCGCGCCATCGCCTCGAGTGTGAAGCCGCCGGACGGTGAACCGAGGCGATCGTGCAGCTCGCTGCGAAGCTCCGAGCGTACGGCGTCGGGCAAGCCCACGCAGAACGAGCCGGCCGGCCCGATCCCGGCCAGGAGGCCCGCCCACAGCTCGTCGAAGTCCTGATAGGTCGTCGAGACGGCCAGCGTGGTCTCCTCGACCTCGTGGAAGCCGGCGGCTGTGAGCCACTCGGCGATCTCGCCTTCGGCGCCGAACGGCAGCGTGCGGGCCTCGTCCGGTGCGCCGGGATCGACCGCGAGCGCCGCGTCCCAGAACAGGCGCAGCAGCTCCATGCCCTCGGCGAAGTCCCACACGCAGGCCGCCACGATGCCGCTCGGGCGCACCACCCGGCGCAGCTCGGCAGCGGCGCGGGCCGGATCGGCGACGAAATGGAGCACGAGTTGCAGCAGCGCGCTGTCCACAGAGGCGTCATCGAAGGGCACGGCTTCGGCTTGGCCCAGCCGGACGTCGACGCCGGGGTGGCGGGCCGAACACTCGGCCACGAACGACGGCGACGGATCGCACGCCGACACCGCATGGGCGCCGAGCCGTTCGACCAGCACCCCGGTCAGCGCGCCCGGCCCGCAGCCGACGTCGAGCACGGACTGCCCGCCGGCAACCCCGGCCGCGTCGGCGAACGCCGGCGCGAGCGGCTTCGAGTAGCGGCCCATGAACCTGTCGTACGCCTCACCGGTCGCATGGAACGATCTGGCGCCTCGGGATGCCTCCACAGCGTGCCTCTCTTGTCAGGATCGCCTCTTGTCAGGATCGCCGGGTGCCAGCCTCTCACGAGCCAGCCGGCCATCAGCCGGCGGCTCACGACCGGGACGAAGGCGCCGTCCAAACCCAGGGGTGGTCGTTATCCAACGATGCGCGATCATCGGGCCGTGGCCGTGACGCGACTACGTCGACCGTGGGATTCTCGGCTGAGTCGGGCGGTCTGAATGATCGTCGTCGATGGCCGAGCACCCACCGGCTACCTGCGCCGGCTGGGCA
>JBFJYB010000339.1:0-3269 GCA_041622835.1 Acidimicrobiales bacterium
GACGCCGAGGAGGTCGGGCTGGCCACGCTGCTGCAGGGCGTACCCCGCTCGTCGGCAGTGGTCGCCATGTGCTCGGCGCCGCGCGTCGGGCAGGACATCCTGCTGTTCCTGCGGCGCGCCGGCGTCCAGGCACCGGTCATCGCCGGCTCGACCATGGACGGCGACTCGTGGATCGTCAACGTCGAGGACATCGGCGCCTTCGAGATGCTGAGCTACGCGTCGGTCTTCGGCGACGACCCGTCCGAGGCCGTGCGCCAGCTGTTCGATGCCTACCAGCAGGCCGTCGGGGCCCGGGCCGGTCAGGGCCGACCGGTGACCGGAGCCGACGCCATCCAGGCGCTCGCCATCGCCGTCGAGCGGGCCGACTCCTTCGACGGGGCCGCCATCGTCGCCGAGCTGGAGACCTTCGACCAGGTCGAGCTGGTCGGCGCCACCGTGACGTTCAGCCCGACATCGCACATCAGCTCCCGCAGCATGCGCCTGCTCGAGATCGTCGACGATCAGCCCCGGTTCGTGACCGTGGTCGACCCGCCCGGCTGAAGCCCCGCCCCGCCCGCTCGCCGGACCCGGACTACAGAGGCTCCAGCCCGATCATCACCGCCCGGCACCCGTCGGTGACCGCGACCCGGGCCACCATCCGGCCGAGTGCTCGCTCCAACTCCCGGCCTCGCTCGGCCGTCACGAACACCTGCTCGAGCGCCGGGTAGCGGAGATCGCCCTCGAGGTAGCCGCGGAGGCAGAACTGCCCGTCGGCCAGGCGCGGCTTCTCCCGGCTGACCCCGAGAGCACGGGCCGGACGCTCGTCGGCGTACAGCACGTAGACGTCGTCTCCGTCGTAGCGGTCGAAGCCCGCGATCAGCTCGTCGTCGACCTCGTAGCGCAGCGCGACGTAGTTGCCGCGCAGCAGCGACGGCGGGTCGACCGGGGCGATATCGAGCGTCACCTCGTGCCCGGTGGCGCGGATCCACAGCGGCGGCGCCAGGGCCAGGAGCATCGCCACCACGGCGACGGCGACGGCGGTGGCGTGGCGCCGGGTCACGTGGTCACCCCTGCCAACAGCTCGCGGCGCTTGCGCTCGAGCACGATGGCGATGCCGACCAGCAGCGCACCACCGCCCACGGCGGCCGCCGAGATCGGCATGGCGCCGGCGACCCTCGTGAAGTAGATGATCAGCGTCACGATCGCGATCGACGCCATCCCGACGTTGACGAGAGCCGGCCGGGCGGTCTGGCGCCCGAGGACCACCAAGCCGACGGCCAGGGCGAGGATGGCGAGCTGGTAGGTCGCGAAGAGAGCGGTCGACTCGGCGGCTGCGTCGGCCAGCCACGACGTGCTGTCGACCTCGACGCCGCGGGTGGACACCTGGGGCAGGAGTAGGAGGAGCACCGCTGCACCCCCGGCGGCGGCCTGGGACGGCAGCGAGAACTGCGAGGCCACGAGCGCGGTGCCGAGGACGGCGACGCACAGGACGATCACGACCACGTGGAACCAGCCGGGGTCGATGTCGAACAGCCAGGCGAAGGCCTCGGGGTGGGTGGTCGAGACGATGATCGGGCCCGCGACCAGCACCGATCCCCACACTGCGAGCGCCCGGCCGAGGAAGGCGGTCGGCGTGCCGGCCACACCCGACGCGGCGCCGATCATCGCCAGCCCGAGCACCGGGAGCAGGGCGCGCAGGCCGTCGGCTTCGAACAGGGCCTCGGCCTGCTGGCCCACCCGCTGGTCGGCCTGGGGAATCCACGCCAGGGCGAGGATCGCGAACGGCACGGCCACCACTCCGTGGACCGCCATGCCGGTCGCCACCCCCATCGCCACCGCGATCGCCGCCGACAGGGCGGCGCCCTGCCAGTAGTTGAGGGGCAGGTTGAACACCTGCCCGATCAGGAAGACGTTGACGATGGCGACGAGCGTCGAGAGGAACCACAGGCCGTTGGCGGCGGTCGGCAGGGATCGCGACGCCGTCGCCGTCGCTGCCGCCACGACCGCGACGTACGCGGCGAAGAGCAGGACGAGCCGTGTGGCCGGCGACTGGGACGCCCAGTGGGTGGCGATGAACAGCAGGAGGCCCATGCCGATCAGCGCGGCACCGAACAGCACGAGGAACCGGATCACCCGGCCCGATCGCTCGCCGGCCTCCCGCTCCTCGAGCGCGCCTCGCAGCCGGTCGGCCTGGGCATCATCGATCAGTCCGGCCTCGAGCCAGAGTTGCAGCGCGGAGTGGGCGTCCACCTGGCCGCGAGCGTATGCGATAGGGGCCACCGTTCTTGTCACCCCGGTCGCGGCAGTAGCCTCGACCCATGGACGTTGCCGAATCGGTGCTCGACCTGATCGGTCGGACGCCGATGGTGAAGCTTCGGCGGGTCGGGGAAGGGCTGCCGTGCCCGCTCGTGGCCAAGCTCGAGACCACCAATCCCGGCGGCAGCGTGAAGGACCGGCCCGCGGTGGCGATGATCGACGAGGCCGAGCGCACCGGTCAGCTCGCACCCGGCGGCACCATCGTCGAGCCGACCTCGGGCAACACCGGCGTGGGCCTCGCCATCGTGGCCGCCCAGCGCGGCTACAAGTGCGTCTTCGTCATGACCGACAAGGTCGCGGAGGAGAAGGTGTCGCTGCTGAAGGCCTACGGCGGTGAGGTCGTGGTGTGCCCGGTTGCGGTGCCGCCGGAGCACCCCGAGTCCTACTACTCGGTCGCCGAGCGACTCGTGGCCGAGATCCCCGGCGCATTCCGGCCGAACCAGTACGACAACCCGATCAACCCCGACTCCCACGAGCTCTGGACCGGACCGGAGATCTGGGAGCAGACCGACGGCATGGTCACCCATTTCGTGGCCGGGGTCGGCACCGGTGGAACCATCACCGGCGTCGCCCGCTACCTCAAGGGCCAGAACCCCGACGTCCAGATCGTCGCCGCCGATCCCGAGGGGTCGGTCTTCAGCGGCGGGTCGGGCCGGCCGTACCTCGTCGAGGGCGTGGGCGAGGACTTCTGGCCCTCGACCTACGACCCGAGCGTCGTCGATCGCACGATCGCGGTCAGCGACGCCTACTCCTTCGAGACGGCCCGGCGGGTCTCCCAGGAGGAAGGGCTGCTCATCGGCGGCTCGTGCGGCACCGCAGTCGCGGCCGCCATCGAGGTGGCTCGGGACTGCCGGCCCGACGACCTGGTCGTGGTGCTCATCCCCGACTCGGGCCGGGGCTACCTGTCGAAGGTCTACAACGACGACTGGATGGCGTCGTTCGGCTTCCTCACCGCCGACGGCCCCACCGTCGGC
>JBFJYB010000340.1:0-3263 GCA_041622835.1 Acidimicrobiales bacterium
GGCCGCTACAAGGTGGTCAGCCGTCAGCTCTCGTACCACGGCACGTCGATGGGGGCGCTGTCGATCACCGGCCTGGCCGCGATACGAGCGCCGTTCGAGCCGCTGGTACCCGGTGGGCTCCACGCCGCCAACACCAACCGGTACCGCTGCCACCTGTGCGGCGACCGCGACGCCTGCACCCTGGCCTGCGCCGACGACATCGAGCAGGTCATCCTCCGCGAGGGCCCCGACACGGTCGCCGCGGTCTTCGTCGAGCCCGTCCAGAACGCGGGCGGCTGCTTCGTGCCGCCCGACGGGTACTTCGACCACCTGCGCGCCATCTGTGACCGGTACGGGATCCTGCTCGTGTCCGACGAGGTCATCTGCGCGTTCGGCCGGCTGGGTCACATGTTCGGCGCCGACCGGTTCGGCTACCAGCCCGACATCATCACCTGCGCCAAGGGGCTCACCTCCGGGTACTCACCGCTCGGTGCCATGATCGCCAGCGACCGCCTCGCCGAGCCCTTCTACGGGACCGACGAGACGTTCCTGCACGGGTTCACCTTCGCCGGTCACCCCGTGAGCTGCGCGGTGGCGATGGCCAACCTCGACCTGTTCGAGGAGGAGCGGCTGCTCGATGCCGTGCTGGCCAACGAGAGCGCGTTCCGTGCCGCGCTCGAGGACCTGACCGACCTCCCGATCGTCGGCGAGGTCCGGGGCGCCGGCTACTTCTACGGCATCGAGCTGGTGAAGGACCGTGACACGAAGGCGACCTTCACCTCCGAGGAGTCGGAGGCCCTGCTGCGCGGCTTCCTGTCGAACCGGCTGCTCGAGCTGGGCCTGATCTGCCGGGCCGACGACCGCGGCGAGCCTGTCATCCAGCTCTCCCCGCCGCTCATCGCCGGGCCCGACGAGTTCGACCGCATCAACCAGACGCTGCGGAAGGCGCTCACCGAGGCGATGGCCCGGGTGTGACCGTCATGGCCGTGGCGCTCGACCTCGACGACACCGACAAGGCGATCATCCGCGAGCTCCAGGACGACGGCCGCCTGCCCTACGCGCAGCTCGCACCCCGGGTGGGGCTGTCGCAGGCTGCGACCCGGCAGCGGGTCAACCGCCTGGTCGAGCGGGGGGTCATGCAGGTCGTGGCGGTCACCGACCCGGCGATGCTCGGCCTCAGGCACCAGGCCATGGTCGGCATGAACGTGGACACCGACGTGCGGGACGTGGCCGAGGCTCTCGCCGAGATCGACGCGGTCGACTACCTCGTCGTCACCGCCGGCCGCTACGACATCATCGCCGAGGTGTTCAGCTCCGATCCCGACGGGTTCCTGCACGTCGTGAACGACCAGATCCGGCCGATCGCGGGGATCCGCAACCTCGAGATCCTCACCTATCTCAACCTGGTGAAGCAGACCTACAACTGGGGGACGGGCTGATGGAGAGGCGCGTGCGGCCGCCGATCCGGATCCTCGACGTCGGAGGCAGCCCGGAGGCGATGGGTCGCGAGCACGGCCGGGCCTACGCGGCCGAGATCCGGGCCTACACCGAGGAGCGGGTCGAGCTGGTGACGTCGGGGCTGTGGAGCGGCGGGCCCCTGCCGCGCGACGAGGTGCTGGCGCTGGCGGACGCCTGCCTCCCAGCCCACGAGCGCCACTCACCGGCGCTGTACGCCGAGCTGTGCGGCATCGCCGACGGCGCCGGGATCACGCCGGCCGAGGCGATCGTGGTCGGCGGCTTCACCGACTTCGTCGACACGGTCCGGGCGACCCAGGGAGGCGGCCACCCGGCGACGGTGACGGAGGACGACTGCACGGCGGTCATCGTCCCGGACCGACGCGCCGGCGGCGCCGGCTTCCTGGCCCAGACCTGGGACATGCACGACTCGGCCACCGAGCACGTCCTCCTGCTGCGCATCCGGCCCGACGACGCTCCCGCTGCGCTGGTGTTCACCACGACCGGCTGCCTGGGCCAGCTCGGCATGAACGAGCTCGGCGTGTGCGTCGGGATCAACAACCTCACCGCCGACGACGGGCGGGTGGGGGTCACCTGGCCGACGGTCGTGCGTGACGCGCTCACGCGCCGGTCCGCCGCCGAGGCCCGGGACGTGATCCTCGGCGCCGACCTGGCCGGGGGCCACAACTACGTCGTGTTCGACGCCAGCGGCGAGGGGTACGACATCGAGGCCATGCCGACGGCCCGCCCCGTCGCCACCCTCGGCGACGAGGTGCTCGTCCACACCAACCACACCACCACGCCCGAGACCGACGCAGTGGAGGGCGATCGCGACGAGGCCCTCCAGCGCGGCTCGAGGCACCGGATGGCGATCGCGGCAGAGCGCCTCGACCGCGACGACATCGACGCCGACGTCATCGATGCGCTGTTCCGTGAGCCGGGCGCGGTCTGCCAGGTGGCCACCGAGCCGTACCACGTGGAGTCATCGGGGGCGGCGATCATGCGGCCCCGCACCGGCCAGTTCTGGGCGCTGTGGGGGCTGCCCCTCGACAACGAGTTCGAGCCGGTCGGCTTCGGTCCTCCCGCCTCGCCCCGTCGGGAGGGGGTGGCGTGAACGAGCTGACCCCCGCGGTCGAGATCGGCGGCATCACCAAGCGGTTCGGCGACGTCGTCGCAGTCGACGCCATGGACCTCGACATCGCCGACGGGGAGTTCTTCGCGCTGCTGGGCCCGTCGGGCTGCGGCAAGACGACGACGCTGCGGATGATCGCCGGGCTCGAGTTCCCGACCGAGGGCAGCCTCAAGATCTTCGGCGACGAGGTGGGCACGCTGCCCCCCAACAAGCGGCCGGTGAACACCGTCTTCCAGGACTACGCCCTGTTCCCGCACATGAGCGTGCACGACAACGTCGCGTTCGGCCTGAAGATGCAGCGGGTGCCCAAGTCCGAGATCGGCGAGCGCGTGGCCGACGCGATCGGCCTCGTCCAGCTCGCCGGCATGGAGAAACGGCGCTCGCCCCAGCTGTCGGGCGGGCAGCGCCAGCGGGTCGCCCTGGCCCGAGCGCTGGTCAACCGACCGAAGGTGCTGCTGCTCGACGAGCCGCTCGGCGCGCTCGACCTCAAGCTGCGCCAGCAGATGCAGCGCGAGCTCAAGTCGCTCCAGCGCGAGGTCGGCATCACGTTCGTGTTCGTCACCCACGACCAGGAGGAGGCGCTCACCATGGCCGACCGGATCGGGGTCATGGACCAGGGCGAGCTCCTCCAGGTGGGCACCCCCGAGGAGATCTACGAGCACCCGGTCAACCGGTTCGTCGCCAACTTCATCGGTCA
>JBFJYB010000341.1:0-3248 GCA_041622835.1 Acidimicrobiales bacterium
AGATGACCGCCGGCGCGACCCCGATCCGTGCCTCGGTGAACCCGAACCTGGCCGACTCGGCCACGATCGAGATGTCGAACGCCGCCGCCAGGCCCACCCCACCACCCATGCAGTGGCCGGCGACCCGAGCGCCCAGGGGCTTCGGCGAATCGAGGATGCGGGTGAGCACCTCGGTGAGCCCGACCGCCGACTGCCCGTGACGGCCGGCCCGTGCCCCCTTCAGGTCGGCGCCGGCACAGAACGTCGTCCCCTCGTTGGTGACGACGACCGCACGGGCGGTCGGGTCGGCGATGGCGGCGTCGAGGTGGTCGACCAGGCTCTCGACCAGGGTCGCGCTCAGGGCGTTGCGGTTCTCGGGATCGGCCAGGGTGACGCGGGCGATGCCGTGCTCGATGTCGAGGGTCGTCGTCACCGGTACTCCCCCGCCCGCCGCCCGTCGGAGGGTCCTCCGGCGAAGGCCTGGGCCACGCCCATCCAGCCGCGGGCCAGCTCGCCCCGGACGTCGAGGTCGGTGTCGTCGACGTGCCGCCGCTGGGTGACGACCAGGCAGAAGTCGACCGCCGGACCCCGGATGGTGTCGGGCGCCGCGTCGCCGTTCCACGTCCACACGTCGCCACCGGGCCCGTCGAGCTCGACCCGCACGTCGCCCTCGGGGGGCTCGGCGCCGCGCACCACATACGAGAAGCGCCGGGTGATCACGCCGAGGTGGGCGATGTGACGCAGCCGATCGGTCGGCACGCGGCGGGCACCGACCGTGTCGCAGATGTCCTGGCCGTGAGCCCAGGTCTCCATCAGCCGCGCCGTCAGGAAGGACTGACCGCTCATCGGCGGGCCGTACCACACCATCCGGCTGTCCTCGGACAGCGTTGCCGCGGCGCCGAGGAGCTGCCGCCGGCCGTCGCGCCACGCCGCGAGCAGCTCGGGCGGCGACATCGCCCGTGTCTCGACGAGCGCGAAGTCGGTGCCCTCGTCGCCCAGCCGCGCCAGCGACTCCTCGAGATCGGCCGTGAAGCCGTCGGGGTCCACGATGGCTCGGGTCGCGGCGAGGTCGAAGTACCGGAGGTGGCCGATCTGGTCGGCGACGTCCCATCGGGGCGACGGCGTCGGCCGAGCCCAGTCTTCGGGGGCGAGCCCGGCGACGATGGTGTCGAGGTCGTCGTGCTCGGCCGCCAGGTCGACGGTGATCTCCGCGACGGTCGGCATCAGGGCCGAACCTCGTAGTAGAGGTTCACCGGGTCGTCGAACTGGTGGACGGTGAACCGCGAGAAGCCGGCCTCGCTGGTCATGGCCTCGGCCGCCTCGGGGTGGAGGCCCATCGTGCCCAGCGCCGCACCCCCGGGTTCGGAGGTGGCCGACCCGAGGCAGGTCAGCACCGACGTCGAGTACATGAGCGCGAGGACCGGGTTGCGACGGTTGTCGTCGAAGCTGGCCGAGCACCGGATGTCCTTGATGAGCAGCGTGCCGTCGTCTCGAAGGGTCTGCCGGATGGCAGCGAGGGCCTGGTGCGGGCGTGGCATGTCGTGCAGGCAGTCGAAGGCCAGCACCAGGTCCGATTCGCCGGTCGCGGGCAGATCCTCCGCACCGGCCTGGACGAGCGTGACGTCGTGGTCGTGCTCGGCGAAGCGCTGGGTGGCCAGGCCGATGGCATGACCTGACGGGTCGTAGCCGGCGAACCGGCTGCGGGGGAAGGCTTCGGCCAGCAGCTCGATGACGAGGCCGGTGCCGCACCCGACGTCGGTCACCCGGGCGCCGGCCTCGAGCTTCTCGACCACGCCGTCGAGCGCGGGAAGCACGGCCGGCACCACGAGGTGGCGCGCCCGCGGCGCGAACATCGCCTCGACGGTCACCGCCGTCTCCTCGCCCATGTCGTCGTAGCTCATCCCCAGGCCGGTTCTGAACGACTCGACGATGCCATCGACCTGAGCCCGCTGGATCGGGGCGGTCATGGCCCCGCCCGCATACTGCGGGTTCGTGCGGTCGGCCAACACCGCCACCGCCTCGGGCCCCAGCTCGAACACCTCGCCGTCGTCGGTGTTGACGAGGTCGGCGGCCGCCTGACTCCGCAGCCACTCGAGCACCCAGCGCCGATCGAGGCCGGTGGCGCCGGCCACGTCGTCGGCGGTCACCGGCCCGGCACCGGCCATGGCGTCGTACAGGCCCAGGCGCTGGCCGAGGTGCATCATCAGGGTGACCAGCTCGCCCTGCTTGTACCGCCAGACGCGCAGGACGAGCTCGCCGAGCCGATCCTGGTCGAGCTCTCCACCGTCGGACATCGCCGCCGACCGTAGCTGCCCGCCGACCTACACTTCTCCCGCCATGGCCTGGGTGCGCATCGTCGACGCCGACCGGGTGCCGATCGGCGGCATCGCCGAGGCGACCATCGACGACGACGACCTGGTGGCATGGCGGGGTGCCGACGGCGAGGTCTGCGTCATGGAGGCCCGCTGCCCGCACCAGTGGTCACACCTGGGCGCGGTCGGAGCGGTCGCCGGCAACGAGATCGTCTGCTGCGAGCACTACTGGCGCTTCGGCCGCGACGGCCGCGGCTGGAAGGAGGCCATGAACGGCCGACTCGACCGCAAGGGCGACATCGAGGTCTACCCGAGCCGCGAGCACGACGGCGCCATCTGGGTGGAGGTCTAGGACCTCGGTGGGGCAGGTGGACGTTCGGCGATGGCGAAGCCGGCTCGGCGGATCATCGGTGGGGCACCCGGGCCTGCGGTCCGGGTGCAGGAGGACGTTCGGCGATGGCGAAGCCGGCTCGGCGGATTATCGCCGAGCCAAGAGGCTCAGAGCACGACGACGCTGCGGAGGACCTCGTTGGCCTCCATCTTGTGGAACGCCTCCTCGACCTGCTCGAGCCCGATCGTCTCCGACACGAAGCCGTCGAGGTTGAGACGACCCTGCAAGTAGAGGTCGATGAGCATGGGGAAGTCACGGCTCGGCAGGCAGTCGCCGTACCACGACGACTTGAGCGCGCCGCCCCGGCCGAAGACCTCGAGGTAGGGCAGCTCGATCTTCATGTCGGGGCGGGGGACGCCCACGAGGACGACGGTGCCGGCCAGGTCGCGGGCGTAGAACGCCTGCTCGTAGGTCTCGGGCAGCCCGATGGCCTCGATCACGACGTCGGCCCCGTTGCCGTCGGTCAGCTCGCGAACCCGCTCGACGACGTCCTGGGTCGAGGCGTTCACGGTGTGGGTGGCGCCGAACTGCTTGGCCCACTCGAGCTTCGTGTCGTCGACGTCGAC
>JBFJYB010000342.1:0-3208 GCA_041622835.1 Acidimicrobiales bacterium
CTTGGGTCGATCGGCGGTGACAGCGGCCGGCACGAAGGTCTCGTAGCCGCTGCCGTAGAGCACCGGCCTGGGGTTGTCGCTCATGCCGCCGTCGACCGAGAGGTAGGTGCGGATGCCGGGGATCTCCTTGAGCGTGCCCACCCGGTACAGGGTGATCCCGGCCTTGGCGGCGATGGAGCGCCCCGGTTCGGCCGTCACCCGAGCGGTCACCCCGGCCGCCTGGCACGCGTCGTGCACGGCCCGGCCCCACTCGGTGATGGTGGGGGCCGACTCGCCCTCGACGTAGGCGACCCCGAGCCCGCCACCGACCGACAGCTCGGGCAGCTCGAGCCGGTTGGCGAAGCGGGCGATGATGCGGACCGCCTCGAAGAACGACTCGATCCGGAACACCTGGCTGCCGATGTGGGCGTGCACGCCGATCAGCTCGACCGCGGCCGAGCCCAGAGCCTGCTCGACCGCCGCCAGCGCGGCACCGGTGGAGACCGTGAACCCGAACTTTGAGTCGTCCTGGCCGGTCGAGACGAACTCGTGGGTGTGGGCCTCGACGCCGGGGGTGATCCGGAGCAGGATCGGCACCGGCCCCAGCCCCTCGGCGGTCAGCTTCTCGAGCCGGTCGAGCTCGTCGAACGAGTCGACGACGATGCGCCCGACGCCCAGCTCGATGGCGGTGCGCAGCTCGCGCATCGACTTGTTGTTGCCGTGCAGCACCAGCCGGTCCGCAGGCACGCCGGCCGCGATGGCGACGTGGAGCTCGCCGCCGGTGGCCACGTCGAGGTCCATGCCCTCCTCGTACACGAGCTTGGCCATGGCCGTGCACAGGAAGGCCTTGGTGGCGTAGGCCACGCCGCCCGGGAAGGCGGCGACCGCCTCTCGACACCGGGCCCGCATGTGGTCCTCGTCGTAGACGAACACCGGGGTGCCGTACTCGTCGGCCAGCGGCGCCAGCTCGAGGCCGGCCAGCCAGAGCCTCCCCTGGGCGTCGATGGTGGCGTTGTCGGGCAGCAGGTGGGTCGGGAGGGCGCTCATCTCGGGCCGATCACATCGAGTCGGGAGCCGACACGCCGAGCAGGTCGAGCCCGGTCACCAGGCCGATCCTGGCGGCCTCGACGAGCCACAGCCTCGCCTGGCTCACCTCGTGCTCGACGTCGTCGCCGAGGATGCGGCAGTCCTGGTAGAAGCCGTGGAAGGCGGTCGCCAGCTCGCGCGTCCAGGCCGTGATCCGATGCGGGGCCCGGTCGCGGCACGCCAGCTCCACCGCGTCGGGCAGCTCGTACAGGGCGCGGAGGACATCGAGCTCGCGGTCGTGGGTGAGCCGCGACAGGTCGACCTCGTCGATCGGGAGACGCGTGATGCCGGCGGCGGCGACCTTGGCCGACAGCGACGCGATCCGGGCATGGGCGTACTGCACGTAGAAGACCGGGTTGTCCATCGACGTCTTCGTGATGAGGCCGAGGTCGATCGTCTGACGGCTGTCGGCGGACTGCATGAGGTAGGTGAATCGGAACGGGTCGGCGCCGACCTCGTCGAGCAGATCGTCGATCGTGATGAGGTCGCCGGACCGGCCGGCCATGCGCACCTGCTCGCCGTCGCGTTCGAGGTCGACGAGCTGGGTGATCACGATGTCGAGCTCGTCGGGGTCATGTCCCAGAGCCTGCATGGCCGCCTTCAGCCTCGACACGTACCCGTGGTGATCGGCGCCCCAGACGTTCACCAGCCGCTCGGCGCGGGTGAACTTGTCGCGGTGGTAGGCGATGTCGGGCAGCAGGTAGGTCGCATCGCCGTCGGACTTGACGAGGACCCGGTCCTTGTCGTCGCCGAAGTCGGTGCTGCGCAGCCAGACCGCCCCGTCGGCCTCGTAGACGACGCCGTGCTGGCGCAGGTCGGCGAGGGCGGCGTCGATGGCCCCGTTCCCGACCATCGACCGCTCGCTGAACCAGACGTCGAATGCGATCCCGAGCCGTTCGAGGGTGTCACGGTGCGAGCGAAGAGCCCGCTCGTAGCCCCACTCGAGCGGATCGGCGTCGGCTGGCATCTCGGCGGCCCACTCGACCACGTAGTCACCCATGTAGCCGTCGTCGGGAGGCTCGTCGCCTCGCGAACGGGCGGCGAGCGACTCGGCGAAGAGCTGCATCTGCACGCCGCGGTCGTTGAGGTAGGTCTCGCGGGTGACGTCGAACCCGCAGCGTTCGAACAGCCGGGCGACGGAGTCCCCGAGGCACGCTCCCCTTCCGTGGCCGGCGTGCAGGGGCTTGTTCGGGTTGGCGCTGACGAACTCGACGTTCACACGCGTGCCGGCACCGAAATCGTGCCGGGCGTATCCCTGCTGGCCGCGTGCCACGACCTCGGCGAGCACGTCGTGCAGCCACGAGTCGGCCAGGCGGAAGTTCACGAAGCCCGGCCCGGCGACCTCGACCCCGACCACGTGATCGATCTCGGCCTCGGCAAGCCGCTCGGTGAGAGCAGTCGCCAGGTCGCGCGGGTTCGTCCCGAGCGACTTGGCGGCGACCATGGCCACGTTGGACGACCAGTCGCCGTGCTCGGGGCGGGCCGGCCGCTCGAGCCCGATCCCGGCCAACGACGACGGGTCGAGCCCGCGGTCGCGGGCGACGGCGTCGAGCGCGGCGCCGATGGCGGTGGAGAGGGTGTCGCGGATCACGGGTCACTTCCCGGCTGGGGCCCGACAAGCCTACGGGCTGGGCGCCGGGCGCCCGCGGGCAATAGCGTTGTCGTCAGCCGCTTGCCGGGAGGCCCGATGCAGCCCACCTACCCACCCGAGGCCGACGCCTATCGCGAGAAGACCCAGGCGTTCCTCGCCGAGCACCTGCCCAGCGACTGGGGCGGCCTCGGTGCCCTCCCGTACGACGAGCGGGCGCCGTTCGTCGAGCAGTGGCGCAAGACCCTGAGCGAGAACAACCTGCTGGCCCTGTCGTGGCCGACCGAGTACGGCGGGCCGGGCCTCACCCCGCTCGAGCAGGTCATCGTGGCCGAGGAGTTCGCCAGAGCGGGCGTTCCGACCGGGGGCCCCACCGACGGCTTCGGCATCTCGATGGTGGGCAACACGATCATCCACTGGGGCACCGAGGAGCAGAAGCGTCATCACCTCCCCCGGATCCTGTCGGGTGAGGACCGCTGGTGCCAGGGGTACTCCGAGCCCAACGCCGGCTCCGACCTCGGCAACCTGGGCTGTCGAGCCGACCTCGACGGCGAC
>JBFJYB010000343.1:0-3197 GCA_041622835.1 Acidimicrobiales bacterium
GCGCTGTGCGGGCTCACCCAGGCGTGGGCACTGAAGCTGGTCGACACGCCGGTCCGGGTGAACGCCATCGCGGTCGGCGCGACCGACACCCCGATGCAGCGGGTCGTGTACGGCGAGCCGCCGGCCGAGACCGTCGACGGGTGGATGACCCCGGCCCGGCAGGCCATGTTGCTCGTCGACCTCCTACGCGAGGGTCCGGGCGGCCGCACCGGCGAGACGATCCCGGCCGGATCCGCACCACTCACCCTTCCGTCCGTCGCCCAGCGCGGCGACCCGATCTGAGCCCTGCAGCGCGGTCTCAGTAGTCGATGCCGGCGCAGACCGCGCAGTCCTCACCGGCGTGGGACTCGTCGGCGGCGACGCGGTCGAGCTCGGACTGGAACTGCGGGTCCGGGAAGCGCTCGCTGCGGTCGTCCACCCATTCGGCCCCCGGGGCCGGCCGCATGACCGAGTCCTTCCAGCCGTCGTCGTCGGCCCACTGGAACGGCAGGTCGACGATCGCGCCCGGCTCGTCGATCTGCTCGAGCGCCGCCAGCGCCGCGCGCATGATCGCCCGGTTCGTCCCCGGCTCGTGGGGCCGTCCCGAGGTGTGGCCGAGCGGGTAGTCGAGGAACGCGGCGCGCGGGGGCCAGGCGGCCCGGGTGATGTCGCGCGCCGAGGTCAGGCACAGCGTCGCGATGCCGGCCGATTCGAGCTGTCGGGCGATCAGACCCACGGTCTGATGGCAGACCGGTCAGACCGGAACCAGCAGGACGACGTCGGCTGCGTCGGCGAGGCAGCGCTCGACGAGGGCGGGACCGAGGTCGTCTCGCACCCTTCGCTGCGAGTAGATCCCGCCCATGCAGGTGTAGAAGTGGTCGGTGAGATCGCCGACCGCGCCCTCGGCCACCAGCCCGCGCAAGGTGTCGATCGGGAACACGCAGTTGATGTCGGCCCGCGCGTCGGTCAGGTCGTAGGCGAAGTGCGTGGCCCGCAGCTCGCCCGGGTCGACGTCGGTCGGGATGGCGCGGTAGGTCGTGTCGTCGCGATGGGTGAAGGCGGTCTGCCCGGCCCGGTAGACCCCTCCGGTTGCGATCAGCCCGAGCCGGCAACGGCTGACCGGCTTGGCGAGCGGGGCGAGGACCGGGGGATCCTCGCTGTGGGCCCACTGGTACTCGCCGTGGCCGAGGGCGGCGTACTGGGCGCGCGTCCGCTCGATGTAGTCGACCGGTGGCTGACGGCGGGCGCTCACCCCGGCGATCGTACCGGTGCGACGGTGGGGCGGCGCTCGTAGGCTCGACCGATGCCGAGCGCTCAGAACCACGACGTCACCATCGAGTACGACACCTTCGGCGACCCGGCCGACCCCGCCGTGCTGCTGGTGATGGGCTTCACCGCCCAGATGATCGCCTGGGACGAGGAGCTGTGCCGCCTGATCGCCGGCCACGGCCTGCACGTCATCAGGTTCGACAACCGCGACTGCGGGCTCTCGTCGAAGACGCCCGGTGACCCACCCAACGTCATGGCGCTGGTCATGGCGGCCCAGGCCGGCCGGGCGGTCGGCGACGTGCCCTACACGCTGTCGGACATGGCGACCGACGGGCTGGCCGTCCTCGACCACCTCGGCATCGATCGTGCCCACGTGGTCGGTGCCTCGATGGGCGGCATGATCGCCCAGATGATGGCGATCGAGCACCCGGAACGGGTGGCCACGCTCACCAGCATCATGTCCACGACCGGTGACCCGTCCGTGGGGCAGGCCAGCCCCGCGGCGATGGCCGCGCTGATCGCCCCGCCGCCTACCGATCGCGAGGGCGTCATAGAGGCCGGGGTGAAGCTCTACGACCTCATCGGCGGCTCGTACGAGGTCGACGAGGACCTCGTGCGCCAGCGGATGGCAGCCTCCTTCGACCGGTGCTTCTACCCGATCGGCGCCGCCTTCCAGATGGCGGCCATCGTCGCCACCGGTGACCGCACCGAGCGCTTGGCGTCGGTCACGGCCCCCACGCTCGTCGTCCACGGTCTCGAGGACTCGCTGATCGCTCCGAGCGGCGGCGAGGCCACCGCCGCGGCGGTCCCGGGGGCCGAGCTGGTGACCTACGACCGGATGGGCCACGACCTCCCCCGCCAGATCTGGGACGACCTCGTCGGGCGGCTCGCCCGGCACACACTGTCGGCCCCGGTCGCCTGAACGGGCGGGCGGGAAGCTACATCACGACCAGCGGCAGCGCGCCGGCGTCGGCAGCGGCGTCGGTTCGGGCCACCGCCAGGGTGTTGAGCGCCGACCGGTAGCCGAGGGCGATCAGGTCACCGGTACGGCCGAAGTCGAACGGCGACACGTCGAGTGGCCGCTCGGCGCGCAGGTGCACGACCGGGGTCCCGGACGAGAGCTCCCGGAGGTCCCGCTCGAGCTGGCGTCGCAGCACCATGCCGGCCAGCTGCACGAACGTCTGGGCGATGTTGGACGGCGGCTCGCGACCGTCCCGGGCCGCGGTCGCGTCGAACAGCACCAGCGACGCCGCTCCCAGCTCCATCGCCTGCCGAACCGGCAGGTTGGCGGCGACGCCGCCGTCGACGTACCAGCGTCCACCGATCCGGACACGCGGGAACACGCCGGGGATCGCGGTGCTGGCCATCAGGGCCGGCTCGATCCGGCCCGCGGTGAGGGCGCGGGCCCGGCCGGTCGCCGCGTCGGTCACCACCACCGCGAGGGGTGCCGCCAGGTCCTCCAGGCGATCGCCGGGCTTGTGCTCGCGTATGAGGTCGGCCAGCGCGCCCGGGTTCACCAGGTGACGGCCATTCCGGAGCAGCGAGGAGATCTGCCGGATGCCGGGGGTCGGGAAGATGTCGTTGCGCTCCAGGCGACGCCAGATGCGCTCGAGACGGGTGCCGGCGCCCCGCACCTCCCCGGCGACCACCGCCCCGTGCAGTGCACCGACCGACGTGCCCACGAGCAGGTCGGGACGGATGCCGTGGGCCTCCACTGCTCGCAGCATGCCGACGTGGAGCGCGCCGCTGCTGGCGCCCCCCGAGAGGACGAAGGCCACCGGCCGCGGCAGCGCCAGCGAGCGGTTCGTCGCGTACCGCGCTGGCTGACCGAAGGTCATGGCTCTCCTCCTCGTCGTATCTATCGGCCGCGAAGCGGGCGGAATCACTAGGTCGATGTACCCACTGAGCGGCCGGCACGGGTACTCGTGAGACGCCCGGTCACGCTCCCC
>JBFJYB010000344.1:0-3192 GCA_041622835.1 Acidimicrobiales bacterium
CGACGTCGATCCGCTGCCCGGCACGATTCCCGACCGGCTCGTGCGCCGTACGCCGTTCTGCGAGCACGAGGTGTTCCACGCCTACCGCTCCGAGACGGCGCTGATGCGCTACATGCGCCGCCTGGCCGACCGCGACGTCGCCCTCGACCGGTCGATGATCCCGCTCGGGTCCTGCACCATGAAGCTGAACGCGGCGGTCGAGATGCAGGCGGTGACGTGGCGCGAGTTCGCCGGCATCCATCCCTTCGCCCCGCTCGACCAGGCCGGGGGGTACCTCGCGCTGATCGGCGAGCTCGAAGCCGCCCTCGTGGAGATCACCGGGTACGACGCGGTCTCGGTGCAGCCCAATGCCGGTTCGCAGGGCGAGCTCGCCGGGCTGCTCGCCATCCGCGGCCATCACCTGAGCCGCGGCGAGCCGCAGCGCACTATCTGCCTCATCCCGTCGTCGGCGCACGGCACCAACGCCGCCAGCGCGGTGATGGCCGGGATGAAGGTCGTGGTCGTCGCGACCGACGAGCACGGCGACGTCGACCTCGACGACCTGAGGCGCAAGGTCGACGAGCACGCCGACGACCTGGCCGCGCTGATGGTCACCTACCCGTCGACCCACGGCGTCTTCGAGGCCGCCATCGTCGAGATCTGCGAGCTGGTCCACGACGCGGGCGGCCAGGTGTACCTCGACGGCGCCAACCTCAACGCCATGATCGGGCTGGCCCAGCCGGGCCGATTCGGCGCCGACGTCTCGCACCTCAACCTCCACAAGACGTTCTGCATCCCCCATGGCGGCGGCGGTCCCGGTGTGGGCCCGGTCGCGGTCCGAGAGCACCTCGCCCCGTTCCTCCCGAACCATCCGCTGGTCGACGAGGCGGGGCCGGCCACCGGCCCCGGGCCGATCTCGGGGGCCCCGTGGGGCTCGGCCGGCATCCTCCCGATCTCGTGGGCCTACGTGACCCTCATGGGCGCAGCCGGGCTCACCGCCGCCAGCGAGGTCGCCATCCTGACCGCCAACTACGTGGCCCGTCGGCTCCAGGACCACTACCCGGTGCTGTACCGGGGCGACAACGGCCTGGTGGCCCACGAGTGCATCCTCGACCTCCGTCCGATCAAGGACGAGACCGGCGTCACCGTCGACGACGTCGCCAAGCGGCTGATCGACTACGGATTCCACGCCCCCACGATGTCGTTCCCGGTGGCCGGCACCTTGATGGTCGAGCCGACCGAGTCCGAGGACCTGGCCGAGCTCGACCGGTTCTGCGAGGCGATGATCGCCATCCGGGCCGAGATCGACCAGGTCGCGAGCGGCGCCTTCGCCGTCGAGGACAGCCCGCTGCGCCGCGCCCCCCACACCGCTGCCGACGTGGTGACCGACGCGTGGGACCGGCCCTACGGGCGCGAGGTCGCGGCGTTCCCGTCCGCCGCCCTTCGCCAGGACAAGTACTGGCCGCCCGTCAGCCGGATCGACGGCGCCTACGGCGACAAGAACCTGATGTGCTCGTGCCTGCCCGTCGACGAGCTCGCCCAGCGGGGCGGCGACTGATGTCCGACGCGCTGGTCGAGCGGGACGGTCAGGTGATGACCATCACCATGAACCGCCCCGAGCGCTACAACGCACTGTCGGGGGCGATGCTCGTGCGGATGTACGACGCCATGGCGGAGGCGTCCGAGGACGACGACGTCCGCTGCATCGTCCTCACCGGTGCCGGCGGGAACTTCTCGTCGGGCGCCGACCTCAAGGCGATGGCCGGCGACAGCGGCGATGCCGACCCGGAGATCGACGTGCGGGCGCGCATGGACGCCGACCCCGGACTGCACTGGAAGGCCCTCCTGCGGTCGTGGCGGCCGGCGAAGCCGATCGTGGCCGCAGTGGAGGGCGTCGCCATCGCGGGTGGGACCGAGCTGCTCCAGGCCACCGACATCCGGGTCGCGGGCGAGGGCGCGAGGTTCGGCATCTCGGAGGCCCGCTGGTCGCTCTACCCGATGGGCGGATCGGCAGTCCGGCTGCCCCGACAGATCCCCTACACCCATGCCGCCGACCTCCTGCTCACGGGCCGCCACATCGACGCCCGAGAGGCCCACCGCATCGGCCTGATCGGCCGGATCGTCCCCGACGGCGAGGCGCTGGCTGCGGCGCGGGAGCTCGCGTCGACCGTCGCGGCGAACGGTCCCCTCGCGGTCGAAGCGATCCTGCGGACCCTCCACGAGACCAGCGGGATGACCGAGGCCGACGCGCTGGCCCACGAGTACGACTACGGCTGGGCCGTGTTCTCCAGCGAGGACGCAAAAGAAGGGCCCCGGGCCTTCGCCGAGAAGCGGACCCCCGTGTTCAAGCGACGGTGAGGTCTCCGACTGGACGACCGGGCCGCAACCGGCGGTAGCGTCGGGTCCATGACCATCGTGGAGGAATCGGGCGCCGACCCCGCAACCGGCCTCGCCGCGGACGCCCCCGGCGACAGCGAGGAGCACGCCCGGTTCCGCGCCCGCGTGCGCGAGTTCCTGGCCGCGCACGCCCCGCCGAAGACCGCACCGGCCGACGACGACCGCAGCGAGGCCGAGGCCCTGGCCGAGACGAAGCGGTTCCAGGGCGCGCTGGCCGACGCCGGGCTGGCCGGGCTCACCTACCCCGTCGCCTACGGCGGCCAGGGGCTCGACCAGAGCTACCAGGAGATCTACAACGCCGAGTCGGCCGCCTACCGCCTACCGGTGTACCCGCTCGCCATCAGCCACGGCATGTGCCTGCCGGTGCTCAACGACTACGGCACCGACGAGCAGCGGGCCCGGCACCAGGCCAGGATCATCCGGGCCGACGAGATCTGGTGCCAGATGTTCTCCGAGCCCGGCGCCGGCTCCGACGTCGCCAGCCTCCAGATGCGGGCCGAGCGCGACGGCGACCAGTGGATCCTGAACGGGCAGAAGGTCTGGACGTCGGGCGCGCACTACTGCGACTTCGGGCTCTGCGTCGCCCGCACCGACCCGACGCTGCCCAAGCACCAGGGCCTGTCGATGTTCATCGTCGACCTGCAGGCCCCCGGGGTGGAGATCCGCCCGCTGATCCAGGCCACCGGCGACAGCAACTTCAACGAGGTGTTCTTCACCGACGTCGCCATACCGGTCGACTGGCTGGTCGGCGACCTGAACCAGGGGTGGAACGTCGCCATCGCCATGTTGATGTACGAGCGGTTCGCGCTCGGTGCC